>JAKSMA010000073.1 GCA_024400895.1 Muribaculaceae bacterium
TTCTGTCTGTGACGCGATATCGTCTGCTGTATGCAATTTACCATCCGTAGATTCAGAAATTAAGCAACAATATACTAGTAATAATGAAAAACTACATTCTTTCTTTTTCGATAAATTTAAATCTGAGATTTTTCAATTTGAATTACCTCCCATAAGAAGGAATTTCCTTTTGGAGAGATTTAACAAAATATTATCAAATCAAAAAAGAATTGTAGTAAAGCTATTTGAAGAAGAAATAAAATCTATTTATAAGCTTGCTAATTATTTTGACTTAAGTTCAAAAGATTTTTGTGCATTATTTGGAGGAAAAAGAAAAGCAAGTTTGGATTTTTACAACCAAGTTCTTTTACCCTTTTCTGCTATATATAGAAATACTATTGGAGATTCTGTAAATGAAGAAGATTTAGAAATAAAATATCTATTCCCATTTGTTGCAGATGAATCTTTTTCATTTGTGAAAGAATTTAAAGAAAAATATAGGCACTATCCTATGTTTTTTATATTAAATCAATTTCTAATAAATACAAAAGACCGAGAACTTGATATTTTTAGCATGAGATATGCTTTGGGAAAATTTACAGAACCAACGTCTATAGATAATATAGCTGACGAGTTTGATTTGTCAAGAGAACGTGTACGTCAACTTTTAGTAAAATCTGTTCAACAGAAACTCTCTGTAATAACAGAGTCTGAGCAATGGATAAACTATCATTCTCATAAAGTTGCATATTTAGATAAGAATTCGGAACTGTTTACAGAAGTATTAGATTCTGAGAATCTGAATATTTCATTCTATGCATTTGCAAAAATATATTCAATGATATTTGATTATAAATACGCAACAATTGAGAACTCTGAATTTCTCATTGAAAATAGTTATTATCAAGATATTATAGATGTTATTAACTCGCTTTCTGAAATGCGAAATAAAAAACATTCAGAAGCGATATCAATCTCGTTTAAAGATTTGCTGTGCAAAAGATTATATGATGACAAGTTTTTCATTAACATAATAAAGACAAATGTTCTTCCATTGCTTGAAATTGAATTTTCTTCCAATGAGATTTTTTTTGAACAGAACTATATTGATATAGAGAAAGATGTGTACGATTATTTGTACTCAAGAGGGGAACCTGCCCATTTTGACGAGATATGTGAATACTTGCGCAATAAATATTCAGATACACAAATTTCAAAAACTTCTTTACGGCAAAAACTAATAACTTCCAAAGATATTATTCCTATAGGAAAGACTTCAACATTTAAATTGAGTCATTGGAGAAATATCTTTAGTGGAAATATCCGTGATTTAATCCGTAACATTTTAGATAAAAGTGATGTTCCATTAGGTATTGACGAGTTGACGGTTTTGGTGACCAATGTCTTTGAAAATACAAATAAGAATAGTATTAACGCCTCGCTTCTAACATGTAACGATTTTGCTCAATATGATGCAGGAAAATGGGGACTATCAAATAAAACATATGCACCTGAGTATATATTGTGTGATGTCTCAAAAAAGAGACAATCATTTGAAGAAAGATTCTCCTCTTATAAAGAATTTGTGCAAGAATTTCAACGATTACCTTACTCAAGTGGCATTGAGGAAGAAGAGGCATTATACAGATGGCAACGTAATGTTTTATTACATTTGATTGATGTAACTACGGAACAAAAAGACCAACTAATATGTTTTATTGAAAATAATAGACATCTTCCTTCTAATGGAAATGAAGTAAATTTCAAAAGAAAATGCAATGAGTATCTTGAGTTCTTTGAAAGCAATTATGAACTGCCAACTAGAAAAACTAATAGTTCTTTATATTATTGGTTTCAAAAACAGAAAGAAGTATATTCTAGTTATGATGACAATAGAAAGGTTTTTTTTGAACATCTTTTATCTGAGTTATCCAGTTATGGAATAAATTTCTAACAAGTGTTTTGTCGCTTAGAATACATTCCTCAAATAGAACATTTGGAGTGGGAATTAGATATAGTAAATGCACCAATTTTTGAGGTTGGTGCATTTGCTGTTTTAATCGGAATTTTTGGGGACGCATTCGTTGCACAGTTGCTCTATCTCCTTGCGATACGACTCAGGGGTGTTTTCAACCTTCAATAGTTCCCTTGCCAGGTCTTCGATCACCATTTTGTAATCAGTTTGTTCTAATGTTTTGATAAAGTCGGTTTTCTTATCTGGCAATATATATATTGCTCTCCGTGCAAGATCTCAACACCAGCATTGAAATAATCATTCACAAGCGACATTATATGCTTTAAACATTGCTTTTGGAAGCTGGATAAAGTAGAAGCTGTGCCATAAAACTTCTGTTATGACACAGCCCCTTACTTTTTAATTGGTATTGCGATTAGGCTTGTGATAAGCGTTACACATGTGTAAACATTAATTGAAAATGTGTTTTTGTCTATTTCAGATGTAATCGGTGGATATTTTCTGTTGGTTATTTGCCGCCGCCGAGGGCTGTGTAGAGCGAGATGAGGGAAGTGATGGCGTTGGTGCGATTTTCCACCTCGAGGAATTGGCCGTAGAGGAGCGATTCTTGCGAGCGAATCACTTCAAGATAGTTGGCTTTTCCTTGTTTCATCAGTTCCTTAGTGTCGTTGTAAGCCTTCTCGTAGCATTCAAGTTGGCGTTTGATGTGGGTACTCTTCTTCTCCGATGCTTGGCAGTCTTGGAGGGCTGTCACCACATCGTTGCCAGCGTTGAGCAGAGCTTGGGTAAAGCCGAGTTTTGCTTGCTCAAGTTGCGTTTCGCTGATTTTGAGATTTGCTTTTAGTTTGCCGCCTTGGAAGAGTGGCTGGAAAATCGATGATACGAAATTCAACAAGAAACTTCCTGGATTTGCAGCTTCCTTGCCCCATCCGAGCGAGCCGCTGAAAGTGAGGTGTGGATAGAATTCGCCTTTGGCTTCCTGAACGCCATAGAATGCCATGGCTATGGCACGCTCTGCCGAGTGAACATCGGGACGGTTTTGGAGCAACTGTGCTGGTACACCGATTTTCACGATTTCAGGCATTTCAAATTGGGCGAATTCGCCACGTTCGATAGCGTGAGGCGTGTCGCCGAGGAGCAGACAAAGGGCATTCTCCGTTTTGCGAACATCGTCTTCCAGATTCACAACATTGATTTTCAACCCTTCAATCGAAGCCTCTTGTTGGGCAATTGCAGGGCTGTAGTAGTGACCTGATTCGTAGAGCGAATTCATCATGTTAAGCCCGTTCTCCCAAATCTTGATGGTTTCGCGCGAAATTTCGAGTTGGCGGTCGAGCATAATCAAGTCGTAGTATGCCGATGCAATGTTGGAAATGAGAGCCGTTTTCACCGCCTTGTATTCGTCGTAGGCTTGTTGCACGGCAATTTCGGCCTGGTGCTTTCTGTTGGTAATTGTGCCAAAGATATCGGTTTCCCATTGTGCAGTGATTGGCATCGTGTAGTTGTGCAAACGATTGTCGCCCACTTTGCTCACACCGGCAGATGGCGTGAAGGCGAATGTTGGCAAGTAGGCCATTCGCGATGCTGTGAGCGACGCCTGTGCCTTGTCGATATTCTTGAGCGAAATGGCAAGGTTTTGGTTATTGTCGAGAGCATGGGAGATGAGTGCTTGCAGTTTAGGGTCGGTGTAGAATTCCTTCCAAGGAATGGATGCAATGTTGGCGGTGTCGACAGTGTCGATTTGCACAGAATCGCCAAACAGGTTTTTGTCGATTTCCACTTTCTCGGTGTATTCCTTGTGAAGTCCACAACTGCTGAAGAGCATCACGCCCAATGCGATATATACTAATTGTTTCATTCTTCTTCGTCTTTTTGTTGTTCTGTTTCAGGGGTTTCTTCGTCTTCTGATGCTTCTGCCTCAGGTTCAGTTTCTTCTTGTTCTTCGATTTCTTCACTCACTTCGGCAGGCTTTGCAACTGCAGTTTCAACCACAGGCTCTTCATTTTCGGCTGCGGGTTCAACAGCTGCAGGAGCGTTTTGCTTACGCTCAAACTTGTCGTGAATGCTTTGGAACACGATATAGAATGCAGGCACCACGAATACCAATGCAATGGTGCCGACGGTCATACCGCCTACCACGGTGAGCGCGAGCGATTTGTTGCCCACAGCACCAGCGCCGCCTTCAATTACCAGCGGAATCATACCGATAACCATACATGCCACGGTCATCAAGATAGGACGCAAGCGGTCTTTTGCAGCCTGGAGTGCGGCGTCGAAAATCGACAAGCCCTCGTGGTGGCGCTGAACGGCAAATTCGGTAATCAGAATGGCCGTTTTCGCAAGCAGACCGATAAGCATAATCACACCGGTTTGCACATAGATGTTCACACCAATGCCCATGCCTTCCATCGGTTTGATACTGAGGAATGAACCGAACAAACCAAATGGGATGGAGAGCAATACGGCGAATGGGATGAACAAACTATTGTAGAGGCAGCCCATGATGAGGTAGATGAGCAAGATACAGATGCAATAGATGACGAGCGTCATGTTCGACCCTGCACTTTCATCCTCTTCACGCGACATACCGCCATATTCATAGCCATAACCGTCGGGGAACACTTCCTCTGCTACCTCTTTCACAGCCTTGCGCACATCGGCGTTGGCATATCCCTCGGCAGGCATAGCCAGCATTGGGAAGCAAGAGTAGAGGTTGAAGTGATTTTCTGATGATGTGCCGAATTTTTCTTTGAGCGTTACGAATCGCGATACAGGCACCATCTGGCCATTGATTGGCATACTGATGTTGTTGAGGTTTTGTGCCTGTTGGCGATACTCGTTGTCGGCTTGAATCAGCACTTGATAAACTTTGCCGAACTTGATGTAACTTGAAATGTATGAGCCGGCAAAGTAGTTGCCAATGGTGCTGAGCACTTCAGATGGCGATGTGCCAGCGCGCTTACATTCAGCCACATCCACTTTAAGTTCGTATTTTGGATAGTTGTTGGAATACGATGTCATCGCTGCCATCACTTCGGGGCGTTCGTTCATCTTGAGGATGAATTGCTGGCAAAGGTCGACAAACTGCTGCTGGTCGCCACCCGAACGGTCTTGGAGCTTGATGTCGACGAGCGAGCCAACACCGTAGCCAGGAATCTGTGGCATCTGGAATGCATTGATGTCGGCCTCAGGCAAATTGAGCGCTGCCCATTCTGCAATTTGCTGCTGAACTGTGGCAATGCTATAGAAAGAGCGCTCTTCCCAGTTTTTCAAGCGTATGAAGATGGTACCGGTGTTGGTGCCTGCGCTACCATTCTGGAGCGAGTAACCAGCAATGCGGCTGTATCCTTCCACATCGTCGATGGTCTTGATGAACTCCTCAAGTTTCTTTGCGCTTTCCTCTGTTTTGTCGAGATTAGTGCCTGGTGCCAGTTGCATGTCCACCATCAAGAAGCCTTGGTCTTCTTGTGGCACCAAGTCTTGGCGAGAGTGTGTCATCAGCCAGAAGAGGCCGGCAGAGAAGATAATCAGCAAAATCCACGCATAGCGTGATTTCTTGATGAATTTGTTCACCGCCTTCATGTATTTGCCGAGCAATGCGTTGTAGCAAGTATCGTAGGCTTTCTTGATGCGGTAACTGAAACCTTTCTTCGCGTTTTCGTTGTCGGGGCGCATCATGATGGCACAAAGGGCAGGGCAGAGGGTGAGGGCGTTGACCATCGACAAGCCCACCGCTGCAGCCATTGTGATACCAAACTGAGTGAAGAAGGTGCCGGATGTGCCAGGCATGAATGTTACAGGGATGAACACCGCCATAAACACGAGCGTACACGAAACCACTGCTGTGCGAACTTCATCCATCGCATCGGTGGTGGCTTCTCGGGCATCGGTATAGCCTTGCTCAAATTTCGCCATTACGGCTTCCACCACCACAATGGCATCGTCGACCACCGTACCGATGGCCAGCACTAATGCGAAGAGGGTGAGCAAGTTGAGCGAGAATCCCGCCATCTTCACAATGGCGAATGTGCCAATCAGCGACACAATGATGGAGATACTTGGAATGATGGTGGCCTTGAAATTCTGCAAGAACAAGTACACCACCAAAATCACAAGAATAATGGCAATGACGAGGGTTTCGATCACATTGTGCATGGAGGCATGGAGGAAGTCGTTGGATGTTTCAAGTACCTTGAATTCCATGCCAGCAGGTAATTGTCCCGACATTTCGTCGAGCACTTTCGCAATCTCGTCGTTCACCTGTGTGGCATTTGCGCCAGGTGCTTGGTTGATGACGAAAAGCACGCCAGGATGACCTTCGAAAGTGGAGCGGAAACTGTAGGAGTTGGTACCGAGTTCCACTCTCGCGATGTCGGCAAGGCGCACCACGCTACCGTCGGCATTAGAGCGCACGATGATGTTTTCAAAGTCGGGCACTTCATCGAGCAAGCCTTTGTATTCGATGTCGAAGCGGTAGGTCTTGTTTTCAATGCTACCCACAGGACTCACACTGTTCTGCTCATTGACAGCCGCCACCACTTCTTCTGTAGAGATGCCATAGTTGGCCATCACATCAGGTTTCATCCAGATACGCATACCGTAGGTGTTACCCAAGAGCAGTGCTTTACCTACACCCTTGATACGCTTGATGCGCGGCAGTACATTGATGTCGAGATAGTTGGATACGAACTGATAGTCAAACTTATCGTCGCTGCTGGTCAAAGCCGCGATTTGCAGAATACTGTTCTGGTTTTTGATAACGGTCACACCCGTTTTCAACACTGGCGCAGGAAGCAGCCCCTGGGCCTGATTCACACGATTCTGCACATTTACACACGCCTTGTCGGCATCAGTGCCTTGCTTGAAATAGATATCGATTGATGCCGAGCCGTCGGAGTTGGCTGTGGCAGTCATATAAAGCATGTCTTCCACACCGTTCACTGCCGATTCCAGTGGCATGATTACTGAATTCATTACCGCGTTGGCGTCGGCACCCGAATAGGTGGCGGAAATGGATATGGTAGGTGGGGCGATGTCGGGATATTGCTCAACCGACAATGTTTGCAAGCCCACCACACCGATGAGAAGGGTGAGTACGGTGATAGCAAGCGCCGCAACCCAGTTTTTCACAAAGAAATTTTCTTTCTTAAGCATATGCAGCCTCCTGATTATCTGATTTTGTCACCGTTTTTCAATTTACGGGCGCCGTTAACGACCACCTCGTCGCCATTCTTCAGGCCGCTAACCACGAAATATTCCTTGCCATCGTTTGAAGGAATCACTTCGCAGAGCACACCTTGCACCTTGCCGTCTTTGCCAACAATGTACACGGTGTACTTGTCTTGCAGGCGAACGGCTGCCGTCTGTGGAATACAAATCACTTGGTTTGCAGCAAACGGGAAGATGATGTTGGCAGAAAGGCCGCTTCGCAACAGACCTTTTGGATTCTTGAATTTTGCGATACATTGAGCCGTACCGGTGGCGCGGTCGATGCTACCGCTGATGAATGCAAACGAGCCTCGTTCGCTATAGATGGTGCCATCTTTCAGCTTCAATTGCAATTGTGGCAATTTTGCACTCAATGGCAGACCGTCGCTGCTCACCAGTCCATTAGCCGATGGCTTGAGGTTGAATTCTTTAATCATTTCGAGCATATCCGATTCGTTGATAGAGAATTTAGCCTCCATATCCTGGTTTTCGCTCACGGTGCAGAGTTGTTCAGGATTGCCCACTGTGGCCATCGAACCTTCAGTAAAGTTGTTGGTGGTCACCAGCCCAGAGCAAGGGGCAGTGATAGTGCAGTGCGAAAGGTCGGTTTCGGCAATAGCCACTTGTGCGCGAGCTTGCTCCACTGCAGCGGTGGCTGCGTTGTAGGCGTTGCGTGCTTCAGAGAGCACGAAGTCGCTCACAATCTTCTTCGCTGCCAGATTTGAAGTGGAGTTGAATTGCAACTTAGCGGTCTGTTGTTGGGCTTGTGCCACGCTGAGGTTGGCTTTCGCTGTTTGCACAGCCAATTTGAATGGTGTTTGGTCGATAACATAGAGCACTTGTCCGCGTTGCACGAGGTCGCCATTGTTTACTCTCACAGAGGTGATCACACCGCTCACTTGAGAATACACCTTCACTTCGTGTTGGCCAGAGAGAGTGGCAGGCAAAGTGATGTCGTAGGTCCTGTCTTCAGGATGGAGAACTTTCGTCTCGAATTTTACGGTTGGCGCCTTTTGGTTTTCTTCTTTTCCGCACGATGTGGTGAAAAGCACACCGGCGATTGAAAGTAGTGTTAGGAATCTTGAACAATTCATTTTTATCGTTTTTTTTTTAGTTATTTCAGATGATAAATGAATAGCAGCTGTGCGCCACATAATATTTTATTTACAAATTGGGTCGACTGCTAATATTTACATTTAACTTGTAAATTTCGTTTTAAATTTTGAGAATTGCAAGTTTGAATGCGTGAAATGTTCGTTTTTTTATCGAAGTGAACAAAAATTCCCCGAAATTGTTCGAGACGGAACTACCGTTTTGCAAAAAAAGATGGCGAAATAGAAAGTGGAGAACCTCCATCGAACGTACATTGTTGGGCAACCTATTTGAAGGATTGGGTGTTTTTGATGTTTTTGGTTAATAATTCCGGTATGTTTTTTGTGGGAATTATGGAAAAATGCTGTAATTTTGAAGAACTTTTTTGAAATCATTCACCCATACACTCAGAAGCAAATGAAGAAGATACTATATTTTTTCGCTTTCGTGCTGGTGGCCGTGCTATGGTCGTGCGAGGGAAAAATTATCAATAATGTGAAAGCCGACCAGCCCGACACTATCGTGCTTAAGTCGGGCCCGGACTCACTTGTGGCGGTGATTGGCGCGGCATCCACTGCCGACCGTCTGCAACTGCTGCTGAAATTTCAGAACGACTATCCCGACACCATCAGCGTGATTCTTCCCGAGGCGCTCAAGCCACAAAAAAAGAAGAATGACGACGACGAAAAGCCTGCTGGATTCATTGCCGGTAAAGTGGTGATTGCCAAAATCTCGCGTCAGGAATCGGGCGAATACATTCTCCATGACATCACCGATGTGACAGAAACCTACGAAAAGGCTTGCGAACGCTATCTCGCAACTTGGACCACCGACGATAGTGTGGCTGTGCAACTCAGCATTGCACAAGGTGGAAAGGCTTCAATTGCCAACGCTCCAAAACTCCATTACACAGGATGGAAATTCCTTGGCCTCGACTTCAAGTCGATTCTGCTTACCGACACCGCCAATGTGTGCGACACCGCCACTGTGGTTGAAGGCAAGATGACCCTCACTGCCCGCACAGGAAAAGCCTCCAAGAAAATCGTACTTGAAAAGGCCAAAAAGAAGAACGATTAATAGCACAACGGCAGGGGGCGTCGGTGGCATCTGATGTCACCGAAAGCACGCTTTTGCACCATAAATCTAACCTCAAACCTCTAATTTCTGATTTTCTATATTATATTTGTGCGTTGAAAAAAAAGTTGTATATTTGCATTTTGTAATACATTAATAAATGACTATATAAAATACTTTTTGAATAATTATGAAGAAGAGAATCGGTGCTTTATTGACATTCCTGTTAGTGATGGGAACGTCTTTGTCTTGGGCACAAAGCCAAGACTTCGAAATCAGCCTGTTGACTGCAACTCCCGAGCTGCCAACTGGTGTCAAGCAGATTACATATAATCCTGATCACCAAACATATTATCATCAGGACAATCACGGATGGTGCTGGTATGCAATAGAGTTCGCAGTTGATAGCGATGTTGAAATTACAATAGGTGGCTGTAACTATCAGAGCGGTTATTATGCATACCTCACAAATGGTGAAGGCACAAAGATTGCCGACATCATAAACGACAAGTGCGATGACACTGCCTCTTATAGGTATACAGGAGGACCACAGACGCTACGTCTCTACTGCGGCCAATACTG
>JAKSMA010000074.1 GCA_024400895.1 Muribaculaceae bacterium
GTGTAGGGTACATTGTAGCTTGGGAGCTCTTTTTGCCATTTGTCTGCCACTTTTTTTGCCTGATGAAGAGCTCCGTTTTCCAATAACTTGTTTATAAGGATCGACATGAGATATTGATGAATATGTGCCATACCCATTGCATCATCATCTACATACAAACCTCGTTTTGAAAGTCCACCATATTTGTATTTGTTCATGATGTTGTCGTAAAGTCTCTCAATGTCAATCTGTTTTCCTGCGTTTTCAGGAACTACTCGATAAGCTAACCCTTCTAGCACTAAGTGGTCTTGTAGATATGGCAATGTATTGCCGCCGGTATTGATGCTGGTGTAGATTGGACGATTAGCTGGTGTGTGTGACAGCATCTCTATTATTAAGAGGTCGCTTTTTGTCAAATGGTTGAGACCATCAAAATGTATAGTCATTGAGCGTTGCCTATACTGCAAGGTTATGCTATCGTCGGGCTCAATTGACAATATTTCATTCGTGCCCTCTGTGTATTGTTTTCTTTCCCATGTGATGGGAAGACTTGGTGAACTGTAGGCAGGGCGTTTTAGTTGGTCGATGTACCAATCGGTTTGTGCATAACTCATGTTGCAGACACGAGCATCTGTACGCACGCCTTCAACCTCCTGGTTATACCATAGGGGAAATGTTTCATTGTCGCCATTCGTGAGGATTATTGGATTCCCTTTGTCTTGCATCGTGTTTAGGTAGTTTGCTCCAAAGTCTCGGCAGATATAGCGATTACTACGGTCATGATCATCCCATGTTTGGCTGACCATTTGAATAGGTACAATTAACGCTATTAGAGCTGTGGCGATAACACAGTAGTTTGTCCTTACAGAGTGTTTCAGTAAGTTGTTCAGTCCTGCAACTCCCATGCCTACCCATATCGCGTAAGCATAGAACGAACCAGCGTAGGCATAATCACGCTCACGTGGTTCCATTGGGGTTTGGTTAAGATAGAGAACGATTGCCAATCCCGTC
This sequence comes from Muribaculaceae bacterium, assembly GCA_024400895.1. Taxonomy (GTDB): domain Bacteria; phylum Bacteroidota; class Bacteroidia; order Bacteroidales; family Muribaculaceae; genus Sodaliphilus. Next base: position 991 of record JAKSMA010000074.1, read on the forward strand.
ATAAAGAACAAAAGAGCCACGATGTTCCATTGCTGTTTTCCTCGTTTTCCTCGCCGAATTTGCCAGAGCATGCCTAATATCCCTAGGAGAAGTGGCAGACCATAGAACACGTTTCTGCCTTTATTATTGAGCAAGTCGGATGGCATTTTACTCGTATCGCAGCCCAGCAATAAATCGTCAAACCATTTGAATCCAGTAATCCAATTGCCATGTTCGATATCGCCAAATCCTTGAATGTTATTTTGTCTTCCGACGAAATTCCAAAAAAAGTATCGTAAGTACATGTGGTTTACCTGGTATGAGAGGAAAAAGCGAGTGTTTTCGATTTGTGTGGGTAATACCCCGTTTTTGTCTACTTCGCCCATCCATTGTTCGTAGGCTTCAGCATGCCTTGCTGAATGCATTCTGGGAAATAACATATTTTGCCGATAGATGTAATTGCTTCGTCGATCGACTTCTATGTATTTGTCCGCATTGTCGTCGTGTGATTTCTGGTACACTGCTCCTTTGTCGATGGTTTTTGGAACCAAGTATGGCCCTTTAGTTTCATAATCTACTTCACTCGTATACGCAGGCCCATACAGTAATGGTTTGTCGCCATACTGTTCGCGACTAAGGTAGCTGGCGAGTGCAAATACATTATCAGGAGAGTTCTCATCCATTGGTGGATTTGCTGACGCTCTAACAAGTATGATTGCATAGCTGCTGTAACCTATCGTGAAAACCATAAAACAAAGGGCAGTTGTTTGCCACCAGCGTTTTTTCGCTATGCGAATCCAAATAATAAATCCTAATGTCAACAAGATTGCATAAGTTATCAGTCCAGCGTTGTAGGGTAGTCCTATGGTGTTGGTCATAAATAGTTCAAACCAACTTCCAATGTTCACTATGCCGGGAATGATCCCGAAGAGGACAATAGCGATTGCCATCACTCCGATGAACAGTGCTCCTGTAGTACGTAATACCGTAACTTTTTTACAGGTTCTGTAGTACACAATGAGAACTATAGGTGGAATACATAGAAGATTCAGTAAATGGACTCCTGTAGAAAGTCCTATAATATAAGAAATCAGGATTAATAGACGGTCGCTTTTTGAGCTTTCAGTAGCCTCTTCCCACTTTAAAATTAACCAGAAAACAAGCGCAGTAAGGAAACTGCTAAAAGCATAGACTTCGGCTTCAACAGCAGAAAACCAGAAAGTGTCGCTCCATGCATAGACTAATGCCCCAACTAAACCGCAAGTTTCGATTAGTAGCACTTGGCTTTTCGTTATAAAGGAGTCGGGAAAAGCTAATCGTCGCACAAGGTGCGTAATTGTCAAAAATAACAAAAGGATGCACCCTGCGCTAAGTAGTGCAGATAGAATATTTGCCCAGAGTGCTACTTCTGAAGGGGTGCTTGCAAACATGGCAAATATCTTGGTCATAAGCATAAAGAATGGCGCTCCAGGAGAATGACCAATCTCAAGTTTGTAACCACACGTGATAAATTCAGGGCAGTCCCACAGACTTGCCGAAGGCTCAATGGTAAGGAGGTAGGTGATAGCTGCTATAAGAAATACAATTCCTCCTAAACATCGGTCGATAATAAGAAAATTTCTCTTTTTCATAAGCGCTAAATATTGGTTGTGCGCAAAAATACAAAAGAGAAATTTCAATTGGTGGAAATGCAGTCTGACATTTGCCTGACAATATCCTGATATTTTACTGACTTAAATCTAACTATTTGATTTTTAGTTCATAGCTTTCTCCTCTACAGGACTCGATTTTCAAATTACTATTAGCCTCTATAACAGGTTTAATGCGTTTGATAAGAGTGTATAGAGTGGCACTTGCATCTGGTTTATTGGGCCAAAGATGTTCGCAAATTTCTTGCTTTGACAAAGAATGATCTTGTGAATTCATGAACATTTCCATAAGTGTGTGTTGCATAGGGGTAAGGTGAATTGGGTGTCCTGTTGTTGTCAAAAATTTATGATTAGTGTAGATGATACTGCCATAGTGCAAACCTTTAATGAGAAGTTCGGGTTTAAATCTTCTAATATACCATAAACTGACACTTATCCATAGTAATGCAAGTAAGAAAAGTGCGCTTGAAGCTCTTTGGTCGGATAGCTTGAGAATTGTATAAAAGTTGCAGTTCGCAAGGGCTACCATTTCAGTCTCTTGTTTGCCGTTCTTGTTTACCGTTCTCATTGCGATAGATGCTGTTTCTTTGATTTCCTCAATTGTTAATTTGTCGTGGTAAAAACGAATAGTGTCAGCGCTGACTACATCATTCGGAAGTTGTGCGAGGGTTTTCATCAATGCACTGTTAATATCGTAGGCTATCTTGTTCTCTGTGCTACGATAGCTGCAAAAGCATGAATAAAGTGCAGACATCATGATTAGTATGAAAATAACAAAAGGAAGTTTACGCATATTTTTGGCTATGAATGTAAATAAGTAGTGGAATGTTAAAGTGTTTTATTTAAAAGTGTTCAAAGTATTTTAAATAAAAAAGGAAGCTGTTAAATAGCTTCCTTTTTGCGGAGAGAGAGGGATTCGAACCCCCGGAACCTCTCAGTTCAACGGTTTTCAAGACCGCCGCGATCGACCACTCCGCCATCTCTCCAGTGTCAATTGGCGACTGTGTCATCGTTTGACGGGTGCAAAGTTAGTCAATTTAATTGTACTGACCAAATATTTTTTGATAAAATTTTCCACTTTTTTGTTACGTATCTTGTATGATGTTATTTTTCAGTAGGTTGCGTAAGATTGGCGAATTTATCTTTATTCGTGATTCTTCTGTAAAGGTAGATGCAAATGAATACGGAGAGCAAAGAACCTGTTACTGTGGCTATACCCATTGGATAGAGGGTGGTGGAAAAAGTGATGGATGCAAGATAGGCGAGCGGAATGCGTGCAGTGACAATGGAAATGGAATTGTGGGCAAATGAGATGATGGAACGCCCGCAAGCACAGAAATAACCACTATAGCAGAAATGAATGCCGGCAAAAATGCAGTCGATTACATATGCTTTGAGATATTGTTCGCCAGAGATTATGACTCGCTTGTCGGTTGTGAACCAGCTGACCACATCGGCAGAAACGAACTGGAATAAGATGGTTGTAACTGCGCCAAATGAAACTGCAATGATGATTGAATATCGCATCGTTCGGCGTGCTCTTTCGAAAAGTCCTGCTCCGATGTTTTGTGCCGAAACAGCCGAAACCGTTGAGAGTAGGGCTGATGGCACGAGGAAGAGAAAACCAATGATTCGTTCCACGATGCCCACGGCGGCCGAGTCGATAAGGCCACGGCAGTTGGCGATAATTGTGATGGTGATGAACGACACCTGAATGAATCCATCTTGCAATGCTATCGGGGTGCCAATACGAAGAATTTCGCTTGTAGTGTGCTTTTTAAGGGAGAAATGTGCTTTTGTGACCCCGAGTTTTCTTGTGCCTCTAAAGAGAATCACCCCGAGGGATACGACCACGCTTATAGCTTGAGATAAGATTGTGGCCCATGCAGCCCCCGATGGTCCCATGTCGAGGCAGCCAATAAAGTAGATGTCGAGCACGACATTGCAGACGCAGGCGATAGCGATGAAATACATAGGGCTTCGGGAATCGCCTAAACCGCGAAATATTGAAGCCATTATGTTGTAGGCCACGATGGCAGGGATGCCGATGAAACTGATTCTTAAATAGTCGATGGTACCACTGACGGCTTCGGAAGGAGTGGCCATGAGGCTTACGATGCCCTCGTTGGCGAAAAACAGGATGCCTGTTAATGCAAACGAAAGTAGCATGAAAAGGGTGATGGTGTTGCCGATGGTAGTGGATGCCTCGTTGCTTTTCTTTGCGCCAATGGCTTTGGCAAGGGTCACGGTGCATCCCATAGCCATGCCAACGATGATGACGGTGAGCATGTGCATCACTTGGCCACCGATGGTGACGGCTGTGATGCTGGGCACATCACAATATTTCCCCACGAAATAGAGGTCGGCCATACTGTAGAGCAACTGCAGAAAGCACGAAATGAGGTATGGGATGGAGAATCCCACAATCACATTCATCAAATTTCCCTTAGTGAGGTCTTTTCCTTGCATTGTTTATAGAGAGTAGAATAATGATGCAAAATTAAATATTTTTTGGGACATTCGTCAAAATTATTATTGTGATAATGGGGTGGATATGTCATTTTTTGTAATTTTGCTTGAAAATATTTTTTGACATGGCTTGGAAATTTGTGATTACGGCAGACGGCAATTTGAGAATGGGTGATGTGCGTATGCATCGCGATTTGTTACGGCCTGGAGATGTGTGCCTTGGTGGGGGCTTTTATCGTTTTGACTATGTGAATAAGCTGGTTGTTCTCGACCGAGAATCGTATGATTATGGCCGACCCCAATGGACCAAAATTGCATCTCAAGGTGTGCGATTGAAGGTGTCGCGGGAATATGAAGGCTTTGGATTTGTGTGGCAACAAGGTAACCAACATGTTGAATCTGTAGATTTATGCGAATGGTTGGGGATTGATTGGGTGTGACATGTGTTAAGCATGGATGATGCCTTGTGTTTAAAATATAAAAAGTTGAAAAGCAAGCCTCTACAAACACGTTTGTAGAGGCTTGATTTATTAGTGGGAGATTGGTTTCAAACTTTGCTTATTGGGCGAGGATGATGTTGATGAGAGCGGTAACATCGCTGACATTAACCACGCCGTCGGCGTTGATGTCGCAAACGCTGTCGCTGTAGTCTGCTTCACCAAGAATCTTGTTGATGAGTGCAGTGACATCTGAAACGTCCACCTTTCCATCAGCGTTGACATCGCCAACTAACGCTTTTGCATCTTTGAGAACCACTGCATTTGAAACAGCAGACTCTACGCCATCGGTAACCGCAGTTACGGTGTAGGTGCCGTTGGCTGCTTGTGCCACTTCATAGCTGGTGGTCGTGAGGTTGTCGGCGATGAGTTCTTCGTTGCAATACACATTGTAGGTGACAGCTGCAGCAGTTTTAACGCGAGCTGACTTCTTCGCACTGATAGTGGTATCGGCATCGGCTACAGTAGCGCTGATACGCCAGTTGTAGTCTTGTTTGTATTTGGTCTTGAGAGAATACCAGTAGCCGTAGCCTGCAGAAGAAGAGATTTGATCGCTGACACCAGGCACGGTGGCAGGACCACCGTCAAGGATATGAGGCTTAACGCCATTGTCGTAAGTGCAGTGGTAGCCGAATCCAACTGCCACGTCGCCAGAAATTTCGAAAGGCTTGTTGAGGCGAACTGTGTTGCAACCCATTTGGAGTGATTCAACATCTACAGGTTGTTCGAACACGATGTCTTGTCCTTCACCAACCATTACAAATACGCTTGCTGACTTCAGTTGAACGCTTGCGAGTTTGAAAGTGATGTGGGTGATTTTCTTACCAGCGTAAGCCGAAAGACTGTCGGTAGGGAAGCGTGCGCCAGCATATGCTTCGCGCACACCTGTACCGGTCATGCCAAGAGCCATATCGAGGCCGTCGTTCTTCTGATAGGTGAGAACTGCAGCTTCATTGGCTGCCTTCCAAGTGAGTTGGAGATTGCCGTTGTCCTTGTAATCGCCCTTGAGTGCATAAGGTGCAGGAGCTGCTTGTGTGATAGGATTGTTGACAACAATTACTTTGCTTGCGGGAGATTCCCATCCGTTTTCGTAAACGCTTGTTACATAGTAGTCGAATTCACCATTAACCTTGATAACTTCGCTGTAGTTGCGTTCTTGTTGAGCAGACTTCATCGCGCCGTTGCAATATACATTGTAGCTTACAGCATTTGGACGAGCTGCGGCTTTCTTTGCGGTCTTCTTTGCAGGGGCAACTTGAACGGTGGCTTCAATGCCGAATCCTGCCTTTACATCGGCAGCATTGATGGTGATGGCTTCAGCATTGTTGAGATTCATGCTATTGCCGAGTGTGATGCCTTTTGCGTTTGCTGGAGCGTCTTTTGCCAATGCAGTGGCTGCAATCACGATGTTGTAGGCTGCATAGTCGGTGGCGATAGTGCCGAGTTTCAACCAGCTTGCGCCATTTGAGAGGCTTACCATAGCTCCGCCATCTACTGCAGGGCCTTCATCAAGAATCAGAGCCGATACATTAGCTGGAAGGGTGGCATTGTAGGCGATGAACAGATCATCTTCACCTGTGATTTCTACAGGGGTGGAGAGGGTGAGGCTATAGAATGTGACAGGATTGATATCGCTACCACTGATTTCTTCTGATGCTAAACGCACGCCCTTACCGTTGATGATTTCAATCTTGAAAGATTCAAGAGCTGCACCAATAGCGAACTTTACAGTTTTGATTTCGTAGCCCTTGTATGCGGCAAGTTCGTCCTTAGTGAACTTTGCACCATATACGAGAGGCATTTCTTCGCTAAAACCAGCTGTGTAGGCTGCAGTTCCGTAGTGTTTGAGCTCTGCTGCATCTTGACTCCAAGCGAGATTGAATTCGCCTGATTCTTTGTCGAAGGTGCTTTCTGTGATTACTGGAGCTGAATATGCAGCAGGCATTGTGTAGGTGACATTTGTAACGAGTGCAGGAGATTGCTTGCCATCATATTTTGTCACCAGAGTGTATTTGTAGGTGCCAGGTTGTTCAACTGCATCGCTGAATGAAGTGGCAGTGATGTCGCTCGCCACCTTTTCGCCATCGCGATAAATGTCGTAGCCTGTAGGCACTGCTGCAGGGGTAGCGGCTTCGATAGGTTCAACATCGGCAGTGAGCATAAAGTTACCAGCGATTTTTCCGCTTGCAAGTGTTTTCCAAGAAGGGCTTGTTTGGTTGAAGCCTTTTGAACTTGGAGAAGATGTGGAGAAGCTGTTACCTTTTACATCTACTTCTGTCGCCTTGTCGACACCAATTGGGTGTCCTCCAGAAGCGTGTGTGAAATATACGCCGAATGCGTAACTGTGTCCAGTGCTCATTTCGTAAGGAGTGGCAAGGGCAAGTTTCGACCACTTTTCACCGCCAAGTTCCGATACAGAAGCAACGTCTTCTGAATAGTCAATCACGCCGTCTTTGATTACAAACAATGTAGCGGCAGTGACAGGCTCAGCTACAAATGCGTTGATGGCATTAATTTTGTAGTTTTGGAAAGCGAGGAGGTCGTTGGCGTCAAATTCTTGTTTTACCCAAACTTTAGGGGCAGAGGTGGAAGTGCCACCAATCTTATTCCCATAGCTTTTATCGCTCCAGGTGAGTTCGCTACCGCCTTTGAGTGGCGCTTGCCAGTGGAGCTCGCCATCAAGTTCGCTTGCTGAGCCTGCAAAATTAGTAGCAGGGGCAAGCATGTTGGATGCCTTAGCAACTACTGCTTGGGCAAAATATGATTGCTTTTCGCCATCGGCATAAACAGCGCCAACAGTGTATTTGTTGGCACCTTCTGGTTCGTTGCTGAAAACAGAAGATGTGGCGTCAAGAAGCTCAGCATTCACTTTTTCGCCATTACGATATACATTGTAGCCCGATGGCTCGGCAGTGGCAGCGTTTTTCACATAAGCTGTAACGAGGAAGTCGCCATTTCCAGTGGCAGTGAACTTCTTGCCATCGTATGAAACCATATTACCTTTGCCTTTGTGAGTGACTTTGTCGGTAATTGCCACCATGCTCATATTGTAGCCGTGTTCGTAACGAACTACAAACATTAATTCATCATTACCAGAGATGGTGTAAGGCTCTTTGAGCATCACCTTTTTCCATGTGTTTTTTGTGAATCCATTCACATCGACAGGCTGGTCGCGAACTAACACGCCATTTTCATAGATTTGGACGCGGATGTTTGCCACATCGCGATACTGGAAATAAGCGATGGCTTCCACTTGTTCGCCAGCTACAGCAGCGAGTTCGGCGGGGAGGAATTTGCTGCCTCCATAAATCACACTTGCACCTTGAGGGTCGCCTCTTAAGCCATCCATACCGTTGTAGTCGTAGCTGTTATGCCACTTCAACTCGATGTCGGATGTCGGTGCATTCCATTCCACAGTCACTTGGTCGAAGTTGGCGCTCGCCTTCACACTGTGGGGTTGACCACTTTGTGCCCAAGAGCTAAAAGTCATCATTGCAGATGTCATAATAGCCGAAGTGCACAAAACTTTAGTAAATTTTGTCATAAGCGAAAATGTTTAAATGTTGTGATGTTTTAGTAATTTCCCTTGTTTTGCTTACAAAATTACAATAAATATTGGGGATTTGCAAGAAATGTGGAATGTTTTCCAGTCAATCAATTTCACAATTGAGGTTAATTGAGCGAAAAGCCAATGAGGTTTGTTTTTGAAAATACGGCAATAAGGATTTTCAGTGAGAACAATGATGGGGGAACATGGGGTAAATAGATGGTCATTAAACTCCCGAAACACACGAATCACCCGAAACACTTGAAACACCTGAAACACCTTTTCGGTACCGTTTTGACAGTGGAGTGGGTGTGTATCATGTTGTGAATGAGCAGTGTGGCGTGGACAGGTGTCCGAAATTTCTATTGGGAACTGTAAGCAAATGCGTGTCATACGGTTGTGATTTGGAAGATTATTTACTGGTTAATACTAATACTGAAAAACGCCATCAAATATCATATACGGAGTGAAACACCGGTGTGGGAGTTAAGGAGTGAAGAAGTTATCGCTCCTGCGTCGCTCGGGAGTTAAGACGATACCGAGATGGCAATACGTAAAAAAACTCTGGTGCGAAGATATGGAATTCGTGAGGCGATAGCAACGTCAAAAAGGGGATATTCCTGGTGAGAGTTGACTCGGTAACATGCCAAGGCATGTCCCTACGAGTGGTTGTTTTTTTGAGGGGAAGTGACACCGATTTTATCCGATTAACACCGAA
>JAKSMA010000075.1 GCA_024400895.1 Muribaculaceae bacterium
CGCTAATCCAGTCGACAGCCATATTGCTCTGCGCACTCTCCATTACCTGGTTTTCGCGGCGCAACGTTTCGAAGATGGCCTCCACAAGCGTGGTGGTTTTGCCAGTGCCCGGAGGTCCATGCACGATGGCCACATCTTTCGCCAAGAGTACCTCGTTCACGGCGTGCTCCTGCGTGGGGTTGAGCCACGGGAAACGCATCGGTGCGAATGAGAATTTCTTGGTGTCGGAAGGGTTGTAGAAAATGTCGCGAAGTTCAGCCAGTCGGTTGCCTTTGGCGCGCATCACGCGCTCCAGAGCCTCCATCATCAGGCGATAGGTGGTCTCGTCGAACGACAGTTGCACACCCACATTGTAGGCTGCTTGCAGCTGTGTGACGCATCCTGCATCGGGAATCGCCACCACCATACGCTCCGACTCGGCATAACTCACCGTGGCAGAAAACGAGAAATAATGGATTTCGTCTTGATGGTCGATGTGGAAAAACATCACCTGACGACCAAACTCAAAGTTGTGCTCCACCTCTATGTCTTCGGTGCGAAACACCTCCACCACCAGCTGATTGAGCGAATTGTAGTAGCTCCGGCCTATGCGGAGGGGCAACCAGCAATCGCCTCGCTTCACCTTCCGACGCACACCCACAGTTTCGGTCTGCCGGCGAAAATCTTCTTTCTCGGCATCGTATTCAGCCTGCAGCAAAGCGCGCTGCTTCTGAAGCATCAATATGGGCGAAACTCTCTGGTTCATATCAAATTTTGAATCATCGAAGATTCTTTTTGACTTTTTATCTTATTTCAGCAGTGCGAGACCGCCTTCGCTGGTCTCTTTGTAGAGCGACGGGAGATCCTTGCCAGTTTGCTTCATCACTGCCACCACCTTATCGAAACTCACGCGGTGCTTGCCGTCGCTAATGGTGGCATACAAGTTTGAGTCGAGCGCACGCGCAGCGGCATACGCATTTCGCTCAATGCAAGGAATCTGCACCAGTCCGCACATCGGGTCGCAAGTGAGGCCTAAATGGTGCTCAAGGCCCATTTCTGCGGCATATTCAATTTGCGCTGGTGTGCCTCCGAAGAGTTGGCAAGCAGCTGCACTCGCCATCGCGCAAGCCACTCCCACTTCGCCTTGGCATCCCACTTCGGCACCCGAAATTGAAGCGTTGGTTTTCACCACATTTCCAAAGAGCGCCGCAGTGGCAAGGGCGCGCAGAATGCGCTGTTCGCTGAAGCCCTTGCTGGTGTGGAGATGGTAGAGCACTGCTGGCAACACGCCACAACTGCCGCATGTGGGCGCGGTGACAATTTCTCCGCCGCTCGCATTTTCTTCCGACACCGCAAGCGCATACGAATAAACCAAACCGCGGCTTTTCAAGCTACCCGTAAAGCCATTGGCACGCATATAATACATGACAGCCTTCCGACGCACACCAAGTGGACCAGGCAGCACACCTTCTGCCTCAAGACCTCGTTTCACTGAAGCCTGCATCGCATCCCACACCACTTTCAAGTGGTCCCAAATGCCTTCACCTTCGCAGTCTTCAACATATTCCCAAAACGATTTTCCTGTGCGGTCGCACCAATCGAGAATGCTCTTGATTGTGTGCATGGCATACACTTTTTTCTTGAATCGCGATTTGCCCTCTTCTGCCAGATTACCGCCGCCAATGCTATACACTGTCCATTCGTTCTTTACATTGCCTGCAGCGTCAAATGCCTTGAAAGTAATGCCGTTGGGGTGGAATGGAAGAAACACATCAGGGCGCCAAACAATGGTGGTGGGCGCCACCGATTCCAAAACTTCCAGCACAGCCACATCGGTCAGGTGACCTTTGCCAGTGGCGGCAAGCGAGCCATAGAGTGTGACTTCAAAGCGTGCAGCATTTTTCACCTTCGCCACAAAGCGCTCGGAAGCAAAACGCGGTCCCATCGTGTGGCTGCTCGAAGGGCCAAGACCTATTTTATATATTTCCTTGATTGATTCCATTGTTCACTCAATTTTTCATTAACCCATAATGGAGTGTCAGGGATTACTATTTGGCAAAAGCACGCGATGCAAAAGGCAATGCTTCGCGAAGCGCCAAATGCCAGTATTCCCAGTTGTGCACACCGTTTTTGATGCGTAATTCGCTCTTCACACGCTTGCTGCGCATGGCTTGGTGAATCTTCACCGAAAGGTCCATCAACCCATCGTCGTCGCCACAAGCGAAGAGCCACTTCACCGACTTCAGTTGCTTCACTTGCTCGTCGGTAGCGTTTTCAACGAATGCCACTGCCGAATTTTCGTGCACACTCACGCAAGTGTGATAAAACTTGGTGTGGGGCATTTTCTCGTCAATCGTTGGCTGGTCGAGCCAAGCACTCATCGCATAGCACGATGAGAAAGCGTCGGGGTGATGCTGGGCATACACAGTGCTGCCACCGCCACCCATCGAGAGGCCCATAATGGCACGGTGCATCTTGTCGCCCACGCCACGGTATTTTTGCTCGGCTTGCGGAATGAGTTCCTGGAAGAAGAAATCTTCATAGTTCCACTCCGGCATATTGAAATATCCGTTCCACACATTGTGGATATCGTGATGACCGGCATTCGGCATAATCACAATCATCTCCTCGGCTTCGCCGCTACCGATAAGTTCGTCGGCCACCAGTTGCATATTACCCTGCTTAGCCCAATCGTTGTAGCCTCCATAAAGGCCATGGAGCAGATACACCACAGGGTAGAGTTTATTGGTCTTATCAAAACCGTTTGGCACATACACATTGTATTTCACTGTGGCACCGAGAATTTTACTTTCAATGCTATCGGTCACAATCTTCCCTGCCCATGCGGAGCTACACATAGCACAAAGAAGAGCCACAATCACGAGTTTTGCTTTCATAGAGTTTTATTTTGTATTAGGAGTTTCTTGTTTCAGTTCGCACACTTTGTTGTCGGCAGAATCGGCCGAAATAGAGTCGTCTGCATTTGGAGCGGGCATCTTTCCACGAATCTCTTCCACATGATAAGGCACATCACCAACCACCTGATAGAATTTGCTTTTCGTGCCGCAACTTGTAACACCCGACATCAACGATGCCACCAGCCCAACCACAGCCACCTTCTTGCCCATACGCTGGCGGCGGGCAAGTTCTTCTTCAAGATAGCGCACTTCAGCCTCGCACTTGGGGCAAGTGCCAGCGCAGTCGCCCTTGTAGGTGCATTCGCTAATCACCAGCTCAATATCGTTGGCCTTCGCTATTTCGCGACGGATATCCTTCAGAATCTTACAAGTTTTCTTTCCTTTCATCATTGCACTTCAAATATAGTTAATGAGTAAATCAATTATTTTCCCTACAAATATAGAATAATATTTCCATCCCACAAAACCACCGCCATAAAAGCCCCCATAGAAAAAAGACATGGAAGAAGCCGACACGATGTTCCTATTTTTAAGAAACAGTTTGATTTCTGGTTTATCGCTTTGTGTATCTCTGGGTTTTGTTTTTTTATTATCAAAAATTTCACTTAATTTGCAGACTGGATTTGAATCCGCGTGAACAAATAAAAAATTTTATGATATGAAAAGGCTTTTAGTTTTTCTTTTCGGGTTGATGGTCGCTGCTGGTGCTGTGGCCAATGATAGCGAATATTTCACCAATGGTAATCAGTTAGTGCCTATTCAAAGCACAAATATTTCTGTAGTGAAGGAAATCCTTACGGTGAACCTTACTAACAATGGGGTGACCAACATTGATGTGTATTACGAATTTCGCAACGATGGCCCTGCCACCGACATTCTGATGGGGTTTGAAGCCATCCCTCCCTATTTCGATGATAATACAAAACTCTCTGTGGGTCCGCATCCCAATATCAAAAAGTTTGTGGTGGAGATGAATGGCCAGACTCTCCCTTATGAAAATGCCATCTCTGAAAACGGATTAGACAATGGTATCAAGAATGTGGACAGGAACAAGTGGGAATTTTCCGACGACTGCGGACGCCATCTTCTGAAATCTGACAACGAAACACCGCTCAAATATGCCTATGTGTATAGTTTCAAGGCGCACTTCAATCCAGGTAAAAACATTGTGCATCACACTTATTCCTATCAGGAGTCGTATGGTGTGGGCCACGCTTTTTGGATCGACTATAAGTTGACTCCTGCCACCCGCTGGGCCAACAAGCAAATCGACGATTTCACCCTTCGCATCACCTCGGCAGGCATTCCCAAACACTTTGTGGTAAATTCGAAGCCTTTCCTTGGCACCGATGTGAACATGTGGATTTCGAGCGGAAAGGGCAATGCTCGACGTGTGTTGTGGAACGATAATGACGACCCAGAAAACCCTCACCGCAATTACTACGAACTCTCCGTACGCGATGCTGTGGTGGAATGGCATGTGACCAATTTCAGCCCTAAAGCCGAACTCTGGATTTCGTCGGCCGATTGCTTGATAGCAAACTCTGAATTTGTGAAGTATGAAACCTCTGGCGGCGACCCATTCGGCGAAAACATCTACTACGACGGCGGCGTGAATTTCAGCCCTATCACTTGGATTGATTTCGCAAAGAGCGCTTCGATGAAGCGTCGCATCATGCGAAACTTGCCATACGCAATGCGTGGCTACAAGTTTAAGGACAAGCGCCTCCAGAAGTATTTCAACAGCCAATGGTGGTATTTCCCTAACCCAAAATACAACCCTGCGAAAGACAAAACGCTCACCAAGCGGGAAAAGGATATTGCGAACGGCTTGTTCGACGAATTCATACAATAGACAAAACAATGCGAGGCTTTCACGAAACACTATTGAAAGCCTCGCTTTTTTCTTCTCGATAGAGAAATTTCCCGACGAATGGCGTAAAAATTTTGAATTGCCGATGGGTTGCAGTAACTTTGTGTGGTAATGATTAATTTTACTCCATTTGCAAGAAAACGCTTCATCTCGCGGCTATACGACCAGTTGCGATTCAAAGACTATGCCGATGCCGTTCAGCAGGGCGAGTTGGTGAAACTCATAGAGCACGCATCGCTCACCGAGTTTGGTCGCAAGTACAACTTCTCGAAGATGCGCACCTATCGCGAGTTTGCCTCCACTGTGCCCCTCTATCGCTATGAGGACCTTCGCCCGCAAATCATGCGCATGGTCGATGGTGAGGCCAATGTGCTGTGGCGTGGAAAATGCTTCAATTTCGCTCAATCATCGGGCACTACCGATAGCAAAAGTAAATACATCCCCATCACTCGCGATTCGCTCAAGCTGAACCATTATCAGGGCGCGAGCGATGTGGTGTCGCATTATCTCAACCTCAATCCCGACAGCCGAATCTTTAGTGGAAAAGGCTTTATTTTGGGCGGCAGTTTTGCCAACCAACTCGACCTGAAGCCGGGCACTATGGTGGGCGACCTCAGCGCCACACTTATCCAAAACATCAATCCGCTGGTGAATCTTTTCCGTGTACCCAGCAAGAAGATTGCCCTGATGGAAGACTGGCGCGAAAAGTTACCCGCTCTGGTGGAAGCTTCGCTCGGTGCCGATGTCACCAATCTTTCGGGTGTGCCTTCGTGGTTCCTCACTGTGCTCAAGGAGGTGATGGCACGCAAGGGCGTGAACTGCATCCACGATGTATGGCCAAATCTGGAAGTGTTTTTCCACGGTGGCATCGCATTTGCGCCCTACCGTGAGCAATACGAGAAAATTTGCGATATGAGTAAAATGCACTTCCTCGACACTTACAATGCCAGCGAGGGATTCTTCGCCGTACAGAGTGCGTGGGAGTCAACCGCCATGCTGCTTTTGCTTGATATTGGCGTGTTCTTTGAATTCATCCCTATCGAAGATACCGACAGCCCCACTCCTGAGGTATACCCCGTTTGGGAAGTGGAGGCTGGCAAAACCTACGAGTTGGTGATTACCGCTTGCAATGGCTTGTGGCGTTACCGCATCGGCGACACAGTGACCATCGAGCAGACCAACCCTGTAAAAATACGCATTGCAGGTCGCACCAAGCATTTCATTAATGCCTTTGGCGAGGAATTGATGGTGCACAATGCCGATGCAGCCATTACCAAGGCTTCGGTGCTCACGGGCGCACAGGTGCTCAACTACACCGCCGCTCCCGTCTATGCCGGCGACCATACGCGAGGCCGACACGAGTGGCTCATTGAGTTTGCCAAGATGCCTAAATCAAAGGAGGAATTTATGCAGGTGCTCGATGAGTGTCTGCGACAGGAAAACAGCGATTACGATGCCAAACGAAGCGGCAACATCTTCCTCGATGCCCCATCGCTGGTGGTGGCAAGCGAAGGTCTCTTCGACCGATGGCTCGCCACAACGGGCAAACTCGGCGGCCAACGAAAAATCCCTCGCCTAAGCAACAACCGCGACACCATCGAAGCAATGATGAAATTAGAGATTAGAGATTAGAAATTAGAAGTTAGAGGTTTTCTAGAATTTCTAGGCTTTATAGGCCTGCAGATTCGTTGACTAAAAAAATTATGATGAGCGAAAAGAAATTTAAATGGGTAGCTTTATTTTCCACAGTGCCGGTGCTGATGTGGCCGCTGCTGCTGGCTCATGTCGACAAGATGGACACAGCCATTGAGCGCTTTCTTATGCTTGGCATGCCTGTGTTTGCACTGCTCTGCGGCTACCTCGCCAACTACACCTATAAAGACCGCCCCGAGGTGGCTTGGATACTCATAGGACTCGCATGGCTTTCTTATGCAGGATTCTTGATATTAGGATTATAATCGAACAAATATGAAAAGAATAGCGATTTTTTTTCGCACCAACACAGGTGCTGCACTGCTGAATATGCTCGTGGCGTACGCAGTGTTCATGATTTCGCGCCTGGCTTTCTTTTTTGAAAACTACTCCACTTTTGCACCCGATATGAGCGCCGATCTCGCTATGAGTATGCTCCGAGGTGCATTGGTGTTTGATACCTCTGCCCTCCTCTACATCAATAGCCTCTACCTCGTGCTCATGCTCCTACCCTGGGGGCGCAAAGAGGTGGCGGGTTTCCATCGCTTTCTCAAATGGCTCTTCGTGGCCACCAACTCCATAGGCCTCGCTCTCAATCTTGGCGATGCCGTTTATTTCACCTACACCGGACGCCGCTCCACAGTGACGGTGTTCTCCGAATTTGCAAGCGAAAATAATATCGTTTCCATTTTCCTCACCGAATTCGTCAACCACTGGTATCTCGTGCTCCTGTTTGCAGTGCTCGTGGCGCTCATGTGGCTTTGCTACCGCACTCCCGATAAATGCATTTGGCAAAGGCGTTGGCGCTATTATGTGGCACAGTGCGTGACATTATTGGTGCTGGCTCCACTCGCCATCATCGGCATTCGCGGCAGCGCCACTGCAGGCACACGACCCATCACCATCAGCAATGCCAATGAGTATGTGAATCGCCCTATTGAGGGCACTGTGGTGCTCAACACACCTTTCTCCATCATTCGCAGCATAGGCAAGAAAGTGTTCGTCACCCCATCCTATATGCCAATGGAGGAGATGAAGCGCACCTATGAACCTATCATCACGCCCGTACGCGATTCGCTCACCACTTCACAAAAGAAGAATGTGGTGGTGCTTATTGTGGAAAGTATGGGCAAGGAATACATCGGTAGCCTCAACCCCACGCTTGAAAGCGGCCACTACAAAGGCTATATGCCATTCGTGGATTCGCTGCTCGCCAAGAGTCTCACATTTGAATATACTTTCGCCAATGGGCGCATCTCCATGGATGCCATGCCTTCGATTCTGTCGGGCATACCCATGATGGTGGAGCCTTTCTTCCTCACACCAGCGTCGCTCAACGACGTGGGAGGTCTGCCAAAGATGCTTCGCCCTCGCGGCTATTACAGTGCATTTTTCCATGGTGCACACAACATTTCCATGGGCTTCAGCGCATTTGCCCATGCCATTGGCTATGAGAAATATTACGGACTCAATGAATATTGCCGTTCGCCTAAATATGGAGGTATGGACGACTTCGACGGAAAATGGGCCATTTGGGACGAACCTTTCTTACAGTACACACTCGATGAAATAGGCACCTTCCGCCAACCGTTCCTTGTATCGATGTTCACTGCTTCGTCGCACCATCCCTACAATATCCCCGCACAGTATGCTGGCAAATTTACCGATGCGCCAGGCGGCTTGCCCATCTACAAGTGCGTGCGCTACACCGACATGGCTTTGCGCCGATTCTTTGAGCGCGCCAGTCACGAGCCATGGTTCCGCAACACGATTTTCGTGCTGGTGGCCGACCACACCAACATCAACCAACATCCTTTCTATAAGACAGAACAAGGCCTCTACAGCATTCCTATCATCTTCTACACTCCCGACGGCAGCCTTCGCCCGGGTGTAATGAAAGATGTGATTGCCCAGCAAACCGACATTATGCCCACATTGATGCATATCCTCGGATACGATAAGCCATACGTGGCTTTCGGATGCGACTTGTTGAGCACTCCTGCCGACCAAACTTGGGCGTTCAACTACAACAATGGCGTGTATCAATACTTCAAGGGCGACCTCATGCTCCAGTTCGACGGACAAAAGACTATCGGTCTCTATCGCTTCAAAACCGATTCGCTGCTGAAGCAAAACCTCGCCGGCTCACTCCCTCAGCAAGCCACCCTCGAACACGAACTCAAGGCGCTCATCCAGCAATACATGCACCGCATGAACACCAACCAACTCATCCTACGTTAACATCTCGTTCATTGTTGGTATTTTGTGGTTTGTGGGGATTTGGTTACTTTTGTAGCGTGATAAACAAACATCACTTTTATGCGAAATAAAATTAATAAGATATTGAACAATAGCCTGTATTCGCCACTGATTACGGTGGTGAGCGGACTATTGTTGGCGTACGCAGTATATTTTCTGTGTCGACTGGTGTTTTTGGCGGTGAACTATAGCAGTTTCGCCGACAATCTCTCAGCCTCGCACTTGGCCGAAATGCTCCGCGGCGGCTTCTTTTTTGATTCATCAGCCATCATGTACACCAATGTGCTTTGGATAGTGATGGTGCTCTTTCCTTTGCATCTGAAGGAGCGCGCGCTCTACCAAAAGATTTGCAAATGGGTGTTTGTGGTGGTGAATTCATTGGCTGTGGTGATGAATATGTGCGACTGCGTTTATTTTCAATACACTTCGCGACGCACCACCAGCACAGTGTTCAGCGAGTTTAGCCACGAAGGTAACCTTGCAGGCATTTTCGGCACCGAACTCGTTCGCCACTTCTACCTGGTGCTCATTGGCGCTGCACTGATTTATGCGCTTTGGCGATTGTATAAACAACATCAATTGAAGCACCACGCGCTATGCTGGTGGAAATATAGTCTGGCTATGGCGGCATCGTTGGTAGTGATGGTGCCTTGCGTGTTGGGCGGTATGCGTGGCGGACTGGCCCACAATGTGCGCCCCATCACGGTGAGCAATGCCAACCAATATGTCGACCACCCCACAGAGGCGGCTATTGTGCTCAACACCCCATTCTCGTTGCTGCGCACCATAGGCAAAAATGTGTTTGAAGAGCCTAAATATTTCACCTCCGAAAAGCAAATGCTCGCTCTTTATTCTCCCATCCACCGCCCTGCAGCTGGCGTGAAGATGCAGAAGAAAAATGTGGTGGTGCTCATTGTGGAAAGTTTGGGTAAGGAGTACATCGGTAGCCTGAACAAAGACCTCGACGGTGGTAAATACAAGGGCTACACGCCTTTCGTGGATTCGCTGCTCACCAAGAGTCTTACATTTGAATACACTTTCGCCAACGGACGCAAGAGCATCGATGCCATGCCGTCCACATTGTCAAGCATACCAATGCTGGCGGAGC
>JAKSMA010000076.1 GCA_024400895.1 Muribaculaceae bacterium
TTGCCTCTATCGGATTCTGGTGTATATAGCGAAGCAATGTGACAAAATAGGATTGATCTGCAACAGGCTCACTACGAAAACGATCGTGAAAAAGCGGACCCAGCCTTTCATGCCTCCTGTTGAAATACGCAACATAGGCCACACCTATCCGTTTCATCACAGCACCGATTGATTCAGAACTTTCCCTAATGAGCAAATGAATGTGATTGGTCATCAAGCAATAGGCGTATATATCGCAGTATGGAGGAAGGGGAACTCCATCTGCATCTACAGGCGAAACTACTGATCCTAAAATTTTCAAAAATTTGCGGCAATCAGTGTCATCCATAAAAATGGCACCTTTGTTTATACCTCTCAGCATCACATGATAAACACCAGTTGGACTAACCGCTCTACTTTTGCGTGGCATATTGAAAATGAAATTAAACTGATTTCTAAATAAGTGGTTCAAATCGATTTGCAAATATACATCACCCGCAATGAAATAGCAAGCATTTTAATAATTTTTTAGTAAAAAAGAACCGTCCCTTTTCACTAAATTTAGAGGCCGAGGATGAGGTTGATGAGGAAGGTGACATCGCTCACATTCACATCTTGGTCCTGATTGACGTCGCACACTGTGCGTGAGTATTCTGACGTGCCGAGAATGTAGTTGATGAGAGCTGTCACGTCGCTCACGTTCACTATGCCGTCGCCATTCACATCGCCGTCCCAAATATGATTTTGCGAATCGGTCCCGTTGACTATAACTTCAGTATATACCGAACTGTCGAGGGCCTCTGGAATTTCAAGATAAGCGCAGCCCGACCCCACGCGGTTGGCGCGGGAGTTGCTACTCAAGCGCTTAAACACATCGTCGGCGTGATTCCATATATAATAAGAGGCCTGGTCGGTGTTGCCTTTTGTGTAAGCATCAGTATATGAGCCTATCAGCATATTTTTCACACCAAGCGGACGTGCGGGCACCATGGGGTGCTCAAAGTAGATGCGCTCTGCCCCGTATGAATAGGCAATGGCTGGAGTGCCCGCAGGCAAAGGCATAGCGCGTGGCACCGGGGTGTATCTGACATCCACACGATTACTTCTCTTTTCATAGCTGCTGATAATCTCAAACACCTCAGCCCAATAACTGCTCTCGGCAGGAATCAGGTCGATGTTGCAGTAGATAGGAGCGCGGTTGTTTGCACCCAGGTCTACATAGGGCAACACGCACCACTTCTGCTCGGCAGTCCAGTTGAGCGATTGGAAAGCATTATACACATGATTGTTGACATAGCAGATAAAATCGTCGGCATTGTCGCCAAAGAAGCACTCATCCAGGCTCGTTGACATCAGGAAGTCGGACTCCATCACAATCTTGTGCAACGGACAGCCGCGGAATGCGTCCTTGCCTATCTTGAACTGGTAAATGCGATTGGTCAGATGCTGGTCGGCAGTGAGTGATGTACAGTAGGCAAACGCCTCTTGCAGGATTTGGTTTACCGATGTTGGTATGACGGTGTTAAGTTTCGTGCAATTGTAGAACGCTCTTGAGCCTATGTAGTTGAGCGTGGTAGGCATATCAAATGTTTCCATCGAAACGCAGTTGGAGAATGCAGATGTGCCTATGTAGGTAAGTTTGTCGACATTGGTGATTGTGGTGACGGGGGTAGCGAAGAAGGCGCTCTGCTTGATAGCTTCAAGCGAGTTGCCAGCCACAAATGTGACGCGAGCGAGTTTCAAGTTGTTCAAAAACGCATATGCCTCAATGGTTACGGCCGTCTTGGGAATGGTGATTTTTTCGAGTTTTGTGCAGTTCCGGAATGCGCCTTCGTCAATCTTGGTCAAGCCAGTGAAGTACTGAAGTTCATCAAACTTAATGATTCTGGTTTGTCCCTGAAACACTTCGCCCAGCGATGTCACGGCTGCGGCCTCGCCATAACTCAGTTCATTGTCCTTGTTTGTGTCCCAATTGCTAACGCACAGCGATTTCACCAGCGGGTCTTCAAAGAGGATAATGTCGGTGGGCTTAATCAAGTCGATGGCCATTGAATAGACATTGCTGCCATCGAGGTGGCGATATCCCATCTCGGTAAGCATGATGGTGGATGGATCGGGGCTGGTGATGCGACATCCATCAAATGTCACACCCGACGCACCCTCGAGAACACCTTCATCGCCAGAGGAAAGATTCACCTTGCAATTAGAAAAATAAACCGCAGCCTTGTCCATTATATACATGGCAACCGAGTTGGAACTCGTGACACGTAATGCACAACTGGCAACATTAATACCCTTGGCCGACAATCCCGCATTACGGGTCACGAGTTCCAATTGGTCGGCGGTACTACTCCCTATCACATTAAACGCAGAAGCGCTGTAGCCGACCCTACCCGCTGGGGCATTGATACTACATTTTCCCTTGACAACAAGTGTAATTTCACAACCATAGTTGCCATCGCTAAACACCGGACGGTCAAAATTGGTTTTAATCACTGCATTGTCGAGAATGAAAGTTCCCGTATTACGATCACACACGACTGTGCCGCTCACCACATCCTGGGTGAGTGTGTCGGTCTGAACCTGTGTACCACAAAAGAAATATACACGACGTGCCTGTGCATCGGCATAGCCCATGATGGCAACCAAAAGCATAGCCAGGAAAATACAGCTCTTTTTCATAATAAATTCTCTTTAATGAAAGATTCCACAATGCAAATATACAACAAATCAAACGATACGATACACTTTTTCGGCAAAAAGTATTGACAACGGCCCTCCAATGTTGTAATTTTGCAACTAATTTAGTTTTATTGCCGTTTTATGCACTTATGCCTACGGCATTATTTCTGAAAATTGAATTTATAACAACAAACTACACATATAAAAAATGGCTAACAACGAAAGCAAACTGTTTAAAGAAACAACAAAAGTGAACAACAAAGCCAATAAGGAAGTGATGCCTTTGGACAAAATCAATTTCATCATGATTGCTGTGTGCGTGGTTCTGATTATGTTCGGTTTCTTCCTGATGACCGGTAGTGCAAACACCGGCTCCACCTGGAATGAAGATGTGTTCAACTCCACTCGCACCGTGGTTGGTCCGATGATTTCTCTCGCAGGCTTCACCTTGCTGATTTTCGCAATCATCTACAAGAAAAAAGACAAAAACGCAGAACTCAATAAAGAAGCATAAACATGGACTGGTTACAAGCGCTTATTCTGGGTCTGGTACAAGGCCTCACCGAATATCTGCCAGTGAGCAGTAGCGGCCACCTTGCCATCGGTTCATATCTGTTCGGCATTGAGGGAGAAGAAAACCTCGCTTTCACTGTGGTGGTGCACGTGGCCACAATCCTCAGCACTTTCGTGATTCTCTGGAGCGAAATCGACTGGATTCTTCGCGGTTTGTTCAAATTCAAGATGAACGACGAAACCAAGTATTTCCTCAACATCGTGGTGTCGATGATTCCAATCGGCATCGTGGGCGTGTTCTTCAAAGACACTGTGGAAGAAGTGTTTGGCTCAGGACTGCTGATTGTGGGATGCATGTTGATCCTCACCGCATCCTTGCTCACTTTTTCTTACTATGCAAAGCCTCGCATTAAGGAAGAAATCACTTGGAAAGACGCCCTCGTCATTGGCTTGGCACAGGCTGCAGCCGTGATGCCAGGTTTGTCACGCTCGGGTTCCACCATCGCTACAGGTTTGATGCTGGGCAACAAAAAGGAAAAGTTGGCACAGTTCTCTTTCCTCATGGTGATTCCTCCAATTTTGGGCGAAGCGCTCCTCGATATGCTCAAGGCGATGAAGGGCGGCAACCCCTTTGGCGACATCTCCACATTGTCGCTTGCGGTAGGTTTCGTGGCAGCATTCATTTCCGGTTGCCTCGCTTGCAAGTGGATGATTAGCATCGTGAAGAAAGGCAAACTCATCTATTTCGGCATCTATTGCGCTATCGTTGGTGCCATCACCCTCATTTGCTCATTCCTTTAAACTACAGATATGCTCAACCCCATTGAAGGCGAAATATTCTGTGTCGACAAACCGCTCACCTGGACTTCGTTTGCCGTGGTGAAAAAGGTGCGTGGCACACTGCGCACAATGCTCGGCTCTGGCAACATCAAAGTGGGACACGCTGGCACGCTCGACCCTCTTGCCACTGGCGTACTCATCATTTGCACCGGTCGCAAGACCAAGCAAATCGACCAACTGCAAGCAGGTGTGAAGGAATATGTAGCCGACATCCGATTGGGTGCAACAACACCTTCATTCGACCTCGAAACTGAAATCGACGCCACCTATCCCTGGGAGCACATCACCCGCGAAAAGATTGAGGAAGTGCTTCAAAGCCGCTTTGTGGGCACCATCGAGCAAGTGCCACCAAAGTTTAGCGCTTGCAAAGTGGGCGGCAAGCCTGCCTACAAGTTGGCCCGCAAGGGCAAAGAGGTGGAAATTCGCCCCAAGACACTGGTCATCGACGAGATTGAGGTGCTCGCTTGCGGACTCCCTGCCGAGCCTACGCTCCAAGTGCGCGTGGTGTGCAGCAAAGGCACCTACATCCGCGCTTTGGCCCGCGACATCGGCACTGCACTGGAGAGTGGCGGCCACCTTACAGGATTGCGCCGCACCCGCGTGGGCGATGCGAAAGTGGAGAACTGCCTCTCAGTGGATGCCTTGCTCCAATACCTCGAAGGCGAAACCTATGTGATGCCCGACGAGGCCGAGGAACAACGATTGGCGAAGGAACGCGCCGAAAACAAACTGCGTGCAGCCGCTGTGAAAGCGAAGCGTAAAGCGGCTGAGGCGGCACGCAAAGCAAAACAAGAATTACAAAAACAATAATCATCATAACAAAACTTCTCTTTTATGAAATTATCAGAATTTGATACCAAAATGCCTAAAGAGCTCATCGCAACTGAGCCTACATTCCACCGCGACGAAGCACGCCTGATGGTGCTTCACCGAAAAACTGGTGAAATTGAGCATAAGGTATTCAAAGAAGTACTCGACTACTTCAACGAAGAGGACCTTTTCGTGTTTAACGACACTCAAGTTTTCCCTGCAAAACTCGAAGGTAACAAGGAAAAAACAGGTGCAAAAATTGAAGTGTTCTTGCTCCGCGAACTCAATGAGGAACATAAGTTGTGGGATGTGCTGGTAGAACCTGCACGCAAAATCCGTATTGGCAACAAGCTGTATTTCGGCCTTGACGACTCTATGGTGGCTGAAGTGATTGACAACACCACTTCTCGCGGCCGCACACTCCGCTTCCTCTACGACGGTCCACACGACGAATTCAAAAAGAATCTTTTCGCTCTCGGCAGCACACCTCTCCCCTACTACATCGAACGCGAGCCTGTGGAAGAAGATGCCGAGCGCTATCAAACCATTTTCGCAAAAAGAGAAGGTGCAGTGGTGGCTCCATCTGCCGGCTTGCACTTTAGCCGCGAACTGATGACTCGTATGCAAATTAAGGGCGTTGACGCCGACTTCCTCACCATGCACGTGGGCCTCGGCAGCTATCGCGACATCGATGTGGAAGACCTTACCAAGCACCGCATGGACAGCGAGCAAATGGAAGTGACTCCAGAACTCTCTGCCAAGGTGAACGCTAAGCGCGATGGTGGCCACAAGATTTGTGCAGTAGGCACTTCTGTGCTCCGCGCAATGGAAACTTGCGTGGGTATGGGTGGCCATATCAAGGCCTACGACGGATGGACCAACAAGTTCATCTTCCCACCTTACGACTTCACCACTTGCGACGCTCTTATCAGCAACTTCCACATGCCATATTCAGTGATGCTGATGCTCACTGCAGCATTTGGTGGCTACGAACAAGTGATGAACGCCTACCAGGTGGCTATCGAAGAAAAATACCGCTTCGGTGCTTATGGCGACGCTATGCTTATTGTGGACTAATTCAATCAAACGGATTTTATAGGAACTATTTTATACACATATGGGCGCTTCATTCTAATCTAAAGTGGCGCCCATATTTTGAAAAACTTATACATTAACAAAACCAATGAAAAAAATTATTTTAGCCGTCATTTGCACACTTTTTGTGCTTGCAATGAACGCGACCGAAATCACCTATCGCGTGGCTTCGTTCAACAACGACGCTGGCGATTTCGTGATTGAAGCCTGGGGCGAGAAGCCCGAGGGCGCAATCGCTTATTTTGAAAACAGTTATGGCGCCACTATCGGCAACCGCTACAACCAAATTCCACGCAACAAAGAAGCCGCATTCTTGCTCTACGGATGGCAAGGCTGCACCATCAAGAGTATCACTTTCTCTATGTGCTCCAACAACAAGGCCGGCACTATCGGCTACTCGGTGGTGGACGGCGAGAACGAACTCTGCAAGATGGCACCTGTCGACTTTGCCAGCGACAAATGGTTTGGAGAATGGCTTTCTAAAGACCACGGTGTGTATGGCGACATCACTAAGGTGGTGAATCTTCAGCCTCTCAGCACCGACACGCTAATCATCCAACTCAAAGCCGGCACCAGCGAAGGCTCTGTCTACATCAACGCTATCACCATTGATTACGAGGCTCCAGAAGGCACATTCCTGGAAACACCTATGGGGTGGATTTTCGAAAAACTGGAAAAGAAGAGCACCTTTGCTGAAGGCGATGTGGTGATGCTCTACCGCTCTGGCGCCGCTTCTGCCGACCTCGGTGGCATGGAGTCTTCGAAATACATCGACGCAATGATTATCAACAACACTTCCAATGTCACCGAACCCGATGTACTCGTTTTCCGCCTCGGAAAGGAAGGCACAGCATGGACGCTAACCGACCAATACGGACGCAAACTGGGTGCTTCGGGCGAAAGAAACCTCACTTGGGACGCAGGAGTCACCACTTGGAACATCACCCTCGGCTACGAAGGAGCTACAATTGCCAGCACCAACACCAAATACGGCACGCTTCGCTTCAATGCACCGGTTGAAAGTTACGCACGCTTCTGGAACTACACCAGCACTTCACTTGCGCTTCCATTCATGTATCGCCGCGTCCGTCAAAACGACCCAGTGGCTTGCACTGGCATCACGCTCAACTACACCGAGCGCGCCATTGAACTTGGCGACCAAGATACCATTATGGTGAAGGCCACCGTCGACCCAGTGAAGGCCACCGACAAGCGCGTGACTTGGGAAAGCAGCAACACAAAAGTGGCAACCGTGAAAAATGGCATCGTTCATCCACTTGCCAATGGCACCACCATCATCAAAGCCACAACCGTAAGCGGCGGCATTTCAGCAGAAATGCGTCTCACCATTGGCCACGAGCCCACTCCTGCATTATTGGGAGATGTCGACGGCAATGGCACTATCGATGTGAGCGATGTGACAGCCCTCATCAACCAAATTTTAGGCGAGGCGGAATACCCCGTTGAGCGCTGCGACATCGACGGCAACGGAGAAGTGAATGTTTCCGACGTCACCGCCCTCATCAACCTCATCCTCGCCCAATGAGGATGACCTCGGCGGGGTGAGCAGCGGTGTGTCAGCGCAGCTGGCGCCGCGACCAGCGACCCCCGTCAAAATGGGCTGCCCTAAATGCATTAGAGCAGCCCATTTCTATTTTTTGATTATCCCAGCACTTACCGGGACAATATAGCATTTTAGATTTCTGTTGGATGGTATTTCTTCAGCAGTGCCATGATTGCAGCAGCCTTTGCCACTTCGCCATTGTCGTTGTAGTGTTGGCAGAGCACCTTGGCTGGTTCGAGGCAGTTGGTGGTGAAGAAACGGCGGCTTGCCTTATCAGCAGCTTCAAGCATCTTCACGCCAAGTTCTTCGTCTTTTTCGAAGCCCTTTTGGCCCTTGTAAACCCACATGCCTACGTATGCCAAGCATTCAGGATTTTCTTGTTCTGCGCCTTTCTTTGCATATTCCACAGCTTTAGCTTCGTCCTTTGCTACGATTTCTTCTTGGTCAGCAAAAGTCTTGAAACCATTGAGATACACTTCGAAAAGTTCAGCAGTAGCATCGCCATAGCCCATGTCGCTTGCCTTTTGAATCAGTTCAAGGCTCTTGAGCTTGTCTTCCTTTGTATCCCAAGCCGATTGCAATGTGCAGAAGCCCTTGCGTTCGAGCGCGAAAGCAGAGCCAGCAGCGATACATTCGTCAAACATTGCGTTAGCGGTTTCTGGGTCCATATCTTGGTTGTAGA
Source organism: Muribaculaceae bacterium (assembly GCA_024400895.1). GTDB lineage: Bacteria > Bacteroidota > Bacteroidia > Bacteroidales > Muribaculaceae > Sodaliphilus. The sequence goes on from JAKSMA010000076.1 coordinate 8,166, forward strand.
TAATGGCAGCGAGGCGAACCTTGCTATCCATATCGCCTTCAGCCACAGCTTTCTTCAAAAACTTGCGAGCTTGGTCATAGCGTTCAGCATCGTACCACTTCTTACCTTCTTCAGCATTGCTACCAACTGGAGCTGCAGCTTCAGTAGCAGCGGGTTTAGCCTTCTTGGCAGCTTTCTTCTTTTGAGCAGTTGCAGCACCGCAAGTGAGCAATGCAGCGCACAAAATCAAAACTAATTTTTTCATCTTAAATTTCTATTTTATAATTTGTTATTAAAATTCTTGTTGCGATTGCAAAGTGCAAAATTGCAAATTTTTGCGAAATCACGCAACTATTTGACCGAAAAAATCCATCCCAGTTTAATTCCGGCTTGGAAATTCAGCTCGCAAATAACCCCAATTAGAATCACTCCTCCAATTTTTCGCAAAGTAAAGTTTCTTATCAAAAGCTGCCCCCAAGTGTTCTGGCTGGAAGCCAGCACCCCCTGGCCATAAACCTTTCCCCAACGACTTCCGCGATTGCAATCCTATAATTCCTGATTTTCTCGCAGCCTCACTCCCCAACGATGGCATGAATCCTCTATTCTCAAAAAACTTTTTACATCAAAGTGACGGTTCTTTTGATGTAAAAGTGCTATATTTCCTTGTCGCACAATTAGTTGGCAAGGTTAGAATATTGCCATTTTTTGCATTATTAGCGCCTCTGCATGAGAACCGCACACGAATACTGGAAACAAAAATATCGCCCCTTCAACATTACATCAAAGGGACTTTTGATGTAAAGGTGTTGTATCACCTTGTTGTACAATTAGTTGGCGAGGTTAAAATGTTGCCATTTTTTGCATTATTAGCGCCTCTGCATGGGAGCCGCACACGAATATAGGAAACTAAAACACCGACCCCTCAACTTTGTCAAAAACATGTTTGAGTCGTTTTGAGTCGGATAAAAGCGATGCCCCTTGTATCCATCAATCGTTGACCCATTTACCCGTGGACTACGGTATAAGTCTATAGCCCAGAAAGGGCTGAAGGCCCGACATGTGAGCGTAAGCGAACGATAACCCCGGTTGCAGGCCGGGGAAAAGGAATCGCCAACATAAAGCGGGCTGAAAGTCCGCGATCTCACCAACATTCACCCCACAAAAGAAGCACCACTCCCACGCACCCTGATTGCCAAGTAGACTCGTTAGCTTTTTTAAAAAAACATCCCTTTTTGCTATTGCCACCGCCTTCAGAAACCGCTATCTTCGCACCGAGTTCATTTACATATTGGCATCTCGGTATCGTCTTAACTTCACAGCTCCGCAGGAGCGATAACTGTCTTCACTCCTTAACTCCCGTTCAGCTGTTTCACTTGAAATAGGAAAACTGTTCCGACTTCCGATTTGGACCAAGAAAAGGCGGTTTTTGGTCCAAAAGCGAACAGAAAAAAGGGTGTTTCAGGTGATTCATGTGATTCGTACCAGAAACATAAAACAGCAAACCATGCTAAACAAAAATTTCTCTCCATCCACGCATCATACGCAAAAATCCCTTTTGGCCAAATTCGGCTGTTGTGTTCGGCAATTACAAAAAATAGGCGACGGTGATTTTGCCAACGAAACACTGAAGTAAACCAATAACAGTTATAACGTAAAACCAGAGTCAACTTA
>JAKSMA010000077.1 GCA_024400895.1 Muribaculaceae bacterium
TTCTAATCTCTAATCTCTAATCTCTAATCTCTAATCTTCCCTATTTCCCGTAGGCGTTTTTCTTGCGGAAATTGTTGGGCGAATCGCCTAAGTGTTTCTTCACATATTTTCCGAAGAAAGAGAGGTTGTCGAAATTCATTTCAGCAGCAATTTCCTTGATGCTCTTGTCGCTGTATTGGAGCATTTGACGAATGCGGCTCACGATGCTTGCGGCAATGAGGTCGCTGGCAGTGCTTCCGCTCTTCTCGTTGCAGATGCTGGTAAGGTATTTTGGCGACACAAATAGCTTGTCGGCAAAGTATTGCACGCTGCGCTCGTTAGTTTCGTTGTTGGCCAGCAAGAGCAGAAACTTGTGATAGAGTTTGTCGCCTTGTCGGAGCATACTGTTGTCTGCCTCGCTGATATGTCGGCTCACGCTTGAGAGCATATCGAGGGCAAAGCATCTGAGCACGCCCATCAGGGTGTCGCGGCTATAGTTCACCTGTGGATGCTCAATCTTAAACAGAGCCAGTTCGTAGTATTTCAGCAGGAGTTCTGTTTCCTCTGGCGCAAATTGTGCCACGGGGTGCGTGTTGATTTGCATCACGGCATCAATGATGCTTTTGTTGATGAAGTTCATGGTGATGGTGTTGGTCACCACCACGATTTTACTTTCAAAATCTTCGGAGTGGCTGATGTCGCTAACCACGGTGTTGGTGCCGATAAACAGCGCCTCGTGCTCTTTAATGGTGTATTCTTTGCCGTTGAGTTGCAGCTTCAGTTCGCCCTTGTGGCAAAACACAACGCTCACAAAAGTCACTTTAAATGCTGCCTTCAAGTTTGGAATAGAAGTGATGCTATCGGCAAATGCTATGTTGCCATCGAAATATTTAATTCCGCTAAAGAGCTTGGGCATATCGGAAATGTGGATTTCATCGATAGCGCTATGTTGTGGTGAATTTTTCTTCATGCAATTATTGGATGTGACAGTTATAGGGTCATATATCATTGCAAATATAGTGAAAAATGGGGAATAATGGAGAATTTTGCCATAAAAATGTTCTAAAACTCCTTAGCGGTCCTTCGGAAGGAATTGATGGTATTTGTCCGTTTCCTCCTTAGGCAATAGTGTGAAAACGAAGGCTCCTCCGCCAAACACGCGAAGGAGCCTTGGAATATAAAAGATATTGGACGGATTTACTTGTAAGAATCTTGATAGATCTTGTAAATATCTTCTTTGGTGAGGAAGCGTGGGTCGCCGTCGAGCATCATAGCGCCAGTGTCGATGGCATTGTCCACGAATTTATCGAAGTCGGCAGGAGTGATACCGTAGTCGCTCAGCTTGATGTTGTCAACACCGCAGAGGCGTTGCATAGTTGCCAGTGCATCGAGGAAGTCGCTTGGGCGAGCAGCCTTTTGTTGGGTCATCTTTTCTGCCATCTTCATGTAGCGCTTCATGCAGTCGTTCTTGAAAGTCTTGTAGTAAGCTTTGCTGATAGCGATAAGGCCGGCTCCGTGAGGAAGCTTTGGATAGAAAGCGCTGAGTGCGTGCTCGAGTGCGTGTTCGCCAGTGCATCCGCTGGTGCTTTCCACCATGCCTGCGAGGGTGCTACCCCAAGCCACTTTAGCGCGAGCGTGAACATCGCGTCCGTCGGCCACCACTTTTGGCAAGTATTTAGCGAGCAAGCGGATGGCTTCGAGTGCATAGAGGTCGCTGATAGAAGAAGCGTGCTTGCTGTTGATATAGCCTTCTGCTGCGTGGAAAAATGCGTCGAAACCTTGGTAAGCAGTGAGCTTTGCTGGTACCGACACCATAGTTTCTGGGTCAACGATAGAGAGGACTGGGAAGGTTTGTGGGAAACCGAAGCCGATTTTTTCGTTGAGTTCTTCGTCGGTAATCACACCCCATGGGTCGATTTCTGTGCCGGTGCCTGCTGTGGTAGGAATTGCTACGATAGGGAGAGCCTTGGTCACTGGTTGTGATTTGCCGTGGCCGCCGCTTACATAATCCCAAAGGTCGCCGCCCATAGCCACAACCACTGCGATAGCCTTGGCGGTGTCGATAGAGCTGCCACCACCCAAACCGAGCACGAAGTCGCAACCTTCAGCCTTGCAGAGTTCTGCACCTTCAGTCACATGAGCCTTGCATGGATTTGGTTTTATCTTGTCGAATACTACGCTGTCGACGCCTGCATCTTTAAGTTGATTAACCACTGTGTCGAGGTATCCAAAATTTTTCATTGATGTACCTGCAGAAATCACGATAAGTGCTTTTTTACCAGGGAGTGGCTGCTTAGCCAGGCGCTTCAATTCACCAACGCCAAACACGAGGCGAGTTGGGATTGAAAGACGGAAATTCTTCATCATAATTTTTAAGTATTTAATTTGGCCATGATATCTTGTTTTTTTGTTTTCAATGGCCTGGTTTATAATGTATGTTCTTATAGCCGTAAAGTTACGAAATGCAATTGTAAATCCCAAAATAATTGTATAAAATTTGCCGTTTTTTATTCCTTGCCTATACAGAATGTTGGGTTTTTTGCGATGTGGAAGAAAATGCTTAACTTTGCACTGGCTGTGCGGCAGTGGCTTGGCAGCCTTTTTTTGAATCAGCAAAAACAAAAAAGATTATATAGAATGGAAACTATCGCAAAAGGAAAATATGTGGCTTTGGCCTACAAAATTTTCGTGGTGGGCGCTGAGCAAGATGTGCCTGTGTTTGAATTTTCGGAAAACAAGCCCGATGTGTTCGTGTTTGGCAACGATTTCGCTATGATTGAGGGATTTATGAAAAATATTGAAGGTTTGGCTGAAGGTGCCGACTTCGATTTCTCTCTGGCTCCTGCTGAAGCGTTCGGCGAAAAGGACCAAAATATGATTATCCCTATCGAAAAGGATATCTTCAAGAATGGCGACGGCGAATTCGACACCGAGCGTGTGGCTCTGGGCAACTATGTGCCTATGATGACTGCTGGCGGTCAGCGCGTGGAAGGGCTTGTGGTTGAAATTACCGACACACATGTCACTCTCGACTTCAACCACCAGCTCGCTGGCGAAACCGTGCGCTACCAGGGTAAGGTGCTCGTGGTTCGCGACGCCACCGAAGAAGAACTGAATCCACATCAGGGATGTGGCAGTTGTGGTGGCAACTGTGGTGAAGGCGGATGCTCAGGCTGCAGCGGCTGCCACTAATCAAAAGCACGAATTCCTATACAGATACATAAAGGCTCTTGCACCATCACGGCAGCAAGAGCCCATTTTTTCACTACCAGCAGAATAATAAATCTATCTATTTTTTTAAAATAATTCGTGAAATTCGATAAATTCGTTGAATTCGTTAAATTCGTTAAATTCGTGACCATCCACTATATTCCCACCGAGCCGCTAATCCGAAAAAATCCGTATCTATAGCCCTCGGACGGCCTGTGGGGTGGGGAAACAAAAATCCCGAAAGCGGAGCTTCCGGGATTTTGCGGTGCGTACAGGACTCGAACCAGCGACCTCCTGCGTGACAGGCAGGCATTCTAACCAACTGAACTAACGCACCATTTTGTGAGTTATGCAAATGATTTGTCTCAATTGCGAGTGCAAAGTTACTACATTTTTTTATATTTCCAAAACTTTTGCGAAAAAAGTTTGAAATTTCTTCAAAATCACATCAAGAGGATGCCGTGTTGTTTGCATTGCTCCACTTGATCTTCAGGCCAAATGCTGGCTTGCACCTCGCCGATGTGGGCTTTCTGGAGCAAGAACATGCAAAGACGGCTCTGGCCGATACCGCCACCGATAGAGTAGGGGAGGCTGCCGCTGAGCAGTGCTTTGTGAAATGAGAGCCCTTCGCGTTCGGTGCAACCACGGAGTTCGAGTTGGCGGTGGAGCGATTCAGGGCTCACGCGAATACCCATTGATGAAAGTTCGAATGGGATTTCGAGCACATTGTCCCACACGATGATGTCGCCGTTGAGGCCTTGATGGTTGCCTTCGGTTTCGGTCACCCAGTCGTCGTAGTCTGGAGCGCGGCCATCGTGAGGCTTGCCGTCGGCAAGTGTTGCGCCGATGCCAATCACGAAAATGGCACCATATTTGTTTGCGTCTTCACGCTCGCGCTGTTGGGGTGTGAGGTCGGGATATTCGGCTTGCATATCTTCGGTGTGCACGAATGTGATGTCTTTGGGCAGGCGAGGGGTGATGTGTGGGAAGCGTTCGTACACCTCTTGTTCGGTTTCCTTGATGGCGCGGTAGATGTCGCGCACGGTGTCTTTCAGCGTGTCGAGTGTGCGGTTGGATTCAGTAATCACTTTTTCCCAGTCCCACTGGTCCACATAGAGCGAGTGCATGTTGTCGAGGTCTTCAAAAGTGCGAATCGCGTTCATGTCGGTGTAGATGCCATAGCCGGGCGCTATGCCGTAGGCACCGAGTTTGGTGCGTTTCCACTTCGCCAGCGAGTGGACCACTTCGGCACGCTTGCCACCCATAGCATCGATGTTGAATGCCACGGGGTGCTCGGTGCCGTTCAGGTCGTCGTTGATACCGGTGCCAGAGAGCACGAAAAGAGGTGCAGTGACACGACGCAAGTTCAGTGCGCGAGAAAGTTTTTGTTGAAACGAATCTTTGATAGTCTTGATGGCCACTTCTGTGGTTTCGGGTAGCAGTCGTTGCTGGTAGTGTTTAGGGATGATTAATGCCATATATAAATATGTGTAATTTTCGAATAAAAGAGAATTCTCTGATGCAAAAATACAATTTTTTTCTTGTATGGCAAAAAATGCTTGTGTGTGTTTATGGCGGTTTGGGAATATGGGGGCGAGAAAGATTCGTGAAATTCAATAAAATGTAATATCTTTGCAAATGGGTTATGTTTGTTTTTATATTTTATTTTTCTCATAAATGAATAGAGCCCGTTTGATGTCGATTCATTTTTGAAAAAACAACTATACAATCTTATGGTAAAAAACACTTTTTATGCACTGTTCGTGGCGTTGGCGGCTTTTACGGCTGGCAATGCATCTGCTGCTCCTGTCGATGCCCAGCAGGCTCGCCAATCAGCAATTGCTTTTTTGAGTAAAAATTTCTCCAAAAGCGCTATGCTTCGTGGCGCCAGTGCCGGTTTGGAATTGGCATATACGGCAGCCAACAAGGAGTATTATGCGTTCAATGCATCGGGAGCTGAAGGCTTTGTGCTTGTGGCTGGCGACGACCGAATGCCAGCGGTGATTGGCTATAGCGATGAGGGCGAATTCAACCCCGACGATATGCCGGAAAATATGCGCGATTGGCTCGAAGGCTATGCTCTGCAAGTGCGCTATCTGCAACTCCACAAAGATGCACGCATTGCTTCGTCGACCCAGTACACAGCAGGAAATGTGTATCCACTGCTCGGCAACACCAAGTGGAATCAAAGTGCCCCTTATAATAATATGTGCCCCACCTACACCAAGAATGGCACCACCTATCGCGCCGTTACGGGATGTGTGGCCACGGCAATGGCGCAAGTGATGTATTACCACCGTTGGCCGGAAGTGGGCGCGGGCAGCAATACTTACACTTTCAATCTCAATGGCGATTCGCAGCAGAGCACCACGCTTTCCACTGATTTTAGCAAAAGCCATTACGACTGGGCGAATATGCTCCCCGTGTACACAGGTGGGGAAACCACTGCTCAAAACAATGCGGTGGCAAAACTGATGAGCGACTGCGGTGTGGCGATGAATATGGGCTATGGCGCCTCCAGTGGTGCCGTCACTCGCATTGCAATGAATAAGATGGCTATGCATTTCGGCTACGACAAGAGCATAAAATTTATCCCTCGCGATGCCTACTCGCTCGACAAATGGCTCGAAATTATCAATGGCGAATTGGTGAATAAGCGCCCTGTGATTCACTCGGGAAGAAGCGACAAAGGTGGCCACGCTTTCGTGGTCGATGGTTGTGATACCGAAGGATACTATCATATCAACTGGGGCTGGGCTGGTCGCTCAAATGGCTATTTCGTGCTCACCGACCTCACACCCACCGACCAGGGCATCGGCTCGAGCGAGGGTGGATACAACCAGAGTCAAGGCCTTATCTACAACATCATGCCCGACCAGGGCGGCGCAGTTGGCCACGTTGCCCATATTGAGGAGTTCCTCACCAATAGCTCAAGGGTGGCGCTTGGCTCACAGGCTTCGCTGAGCTGGAAATCATATTATGTGATTTGGACTGGAAATGGTGATGCTGCTGCGCGTATTGCATTGGGTATTACTGATGAAGCTGACAATCTGAAGCAGGTTGCTTCAACAGCCGAACTGGCTGGGTTTTCGCCAAACTACAATTACTCGCGCAATTGGAGCATGACCGTACCAAGCAATCTTGCTGCGGGCACATATTATATAGTGCCTCTCATTGCGCCATCAGGCACCTCCAATTACCAGAGAGTGGATGTGAACCGCAGTTCTGTCGACCGCATCAAGATGGAAGTGAAGAACGGATATGCCTACTTCTCATACCCCGACAATGCTGCAAAACTGAGCGTGGTGGGCTATGAACACTCCGATGTGCTTGCCGCAAACCGCGCCATCAATGTAAAAGCCACCATCGCCAACAGTGGAGCGGAATTTGTCGATAACCTTCGCATTGCGCTTCTGAATGCAGATGGCAGCGTGGCTGCGGCCAGTGTGCCAAAGCGTGTGGATGTGCAGAATGGCGAAGAGGCTGTGCTCGAAACCACAGTGGTGCCAACGCGTGCGGGCAACTACAAATTGTCGGTTGTGTATGCCGACAGCACTCTGGTGGGCGGCGCTCAAAAAGCCCTGACCATTGGCGCAGCGCCAGCCGCAATAAATTTGGCGATAGCCAATCAATTAGAATTGGCAAAAACGGTGCTCCCAACCACTCACCTCGAGGGCCGTGCCACTATCTACAACAGTGGCGGCGCATTTGCGGGTCGAATCGAGGCAATGATTATGCCTACGAACACATCGTCGATTATCTATCGCATCTTCAGCGATTTCATCACCATTCAAAAGGGCGAAAGGAAAGAAGTGAAATTGGTGGGCGCATTCACCCGTGGCGAGATTGGGGAGCAATACCGCATTGTGCTCCGCAACCCGAAATACACCACCACCAACACCTCATGGGGAAATTATATCACCTTCACCCTCGGAGCTCCCACGCCTCGTGATGTGAATGTCGACGGTGCTGTGGATGTGAGCGATGTCACAGCGCTGGTTAATTACATCCTCGGCGAAGATGTTTATCCTTTCGACCGTAACGAGGCTGATGTGGATGCCAACGGCAAAGTGGATGTCAGCGATGTCACAACCCTCATCAACCACTTGCTGGGCATGTAGTCTTCGCCCGAAAAGCTCCAAATCTGAAAAATCGGGAAAAAAGTTATCGCTGAAGTCAAACTCTCGGTTTTAGCGATAACTGCTAAAAAAATATAATTATCGCTGAAGTCGAGCGCTCGACCTTGGCGATAACTTTTTTTGTTTCCATGGAGGGTGTGGTGCATTTTTATAAAGAAAAATGCAATATAATCTTTATTTATTTCACAAAATAGTGGTTATTTCATTATTATTTATTACCTTTGCAAACATATTTGTAAAAAACTTAGCATACAGCAACGGAATATTCATTAAATTATTAATTATATAAACTAAATGATTATGAAAAAAATTTTTACACTCGCAATCGTAGCAATGGTGGCTTCAGTATCATTTGGACAGGCTTTTAAGTCGTTTCAAAAGACTGTAAAGACCACAGCAGTACAGAAAGAAGCAGTCGTGTCATCTACCACAGCTCAGCATAAGGTGGCTCCTAAAGCTAATCCAACCGAAGTTGTTGCTACAGTAGCTTCAGCTGAGTATTATGCATCTGACGGCGACTGGTACGTTGCACTGTCGGATGGTGTGAATACTTTCCGCTTCGACGTTGTCACCAACAGCTCAACTCCTCTCGAATTCGGTCACACCTACACTCTTGCCGACATGGACGCTGGTTATTCATGGTATGGACAATCATCTACAAGCGCTGTTGGCTATACAGCTGCAACACTCACTCCTAAGCAAGGTGCAGAGGGTACCGACTACGAAGCAACTGCAACGCTGACCAACGGTGCTTCTTACCACATCGTTTACACCGCAACTGCTCCTAAGACCTATGATGTGAAAATTGCAACTGTCTCTGCGAAATATTACGACGCGCCAGATTACGACTGGTTCTTCATCATGAAGAATGACGACTACGAATTCCGTTTCGACATCGCTAACCAAGTTGCTTCTGGCCTCGTTATGGGCAAGGTTTACACCCTCAGCGACATGATTGCTGATTACTCTTGGGGTAAAGACGCCGCAGGTATGCAAATCACATACAAGAGTGTTTCTTTCAAAGCTACACAAGGTGCTAATGGTAACGACTATGCTGTAACCGTTGTTGACCAAAACGACAACACTTACAACCTTACTTACACCTCAGCACCTCTTCCTGAACCTACTGAAACTGTAGTAGTTATATTCTCTTCAGATGAAACCGACCTTGTTGACGCAAGCGCAACTCAAGGCCTTGTACAATTCTCAGGTGAAAAAGATGTAACTGGCTTACAAGCATTCGTAACCTTCATTACCGATCAGGTGGCTGGCACTTACACAAATAACGATGTAAATCCTACTTACACTGGCCTCTATCTTGATGAAGACGACTACGAAGGTGTAGAAGCTCTTGATATTACCGCAACAGTTACCCAATATGGCGACGACGCTTATCAGGCAGTGGTTGATTACCTCGGAGCTGATTTGGTTCTCTACAAGCTTACATTCAACTATGGCTATGTTCCTACCGCTATCAACGACATCACAACTGAAGCTAACAGCAAGGTTGTAAAGACCATCAAGAACGGTAGAGTTCTCATCGTTAAGGGCGAAAAGGCATTCAACATCCTCGGCCAAGAAGTAAAGTAAAAAGATTTCAAGCACGCCACCGTTATTAACGGCAAAGCACGCTTATAAGAAATAAATTTCAGAGCACTGCGACCCCACGTCGCAGTGCTCTTTCCGTTATACAGCATCCCCCCCCCCAAAAAAAAAGCTCAAAGGAAAAAGGGTGGGGGGAAGAAAAACAAAAACGTAAAAAACCACTCGGAAAAGTAAGGAAAAAGACGAGGGTATATCACGCCTCTGCCAAGGGCGTTTTATACGCTAAAGGACGATACGCCCCTCCCCAGTGGATAAGACAGGGGGGCTGATATAATAGGGCTGAAGGCCCGGTATGTGAGCGCAAGCGAACGATAACCCCGGTCGTAGCGAAGCGAGGCCGGGGACCATGCAGCCCTCATATATATGCGGGCTGAAAGTCCGCGATAGCACGCAATTGGTTTTCAGTGTGTTAGATATCGGACGCTTGAGCCAAGCGTCCTACAACATTGTGTATAGAGCATTTTGAACACAACTTCATAAAAAGTGCTGCAGGAACCACTTTTCACAAGGTGATTCCTGCATTCATTTTAGAGTATGAGAAAATTTACTTTTATTGTGTTATTATTTGTTTTGCGAATAAATTACTTACACTCTTAATTGTTTTTATATATGCAAAAGTAACGATTATTTTGATATTTACAAAATATTATTGATATTTTTTTTAAATCTGGTCAAAAATCTGTTAGTTTGATATTCTTGTTGCAAAAAAGCCGACGACGATAAATTATGCTTATGAGAAATAAAATATTTCCATTTGCCCCTGATGAACTTTCGGGTTTTATAGAAAAATGAGTACATCAAAGGGACGGTTCTTCTATGTTGAAAACCAAATAAATTTGGCAATTTAA
>JAKSMA010000078.1 GCA_024400895.1 Muribaculaceae bacterium
GTGCCATTGTTCCCAGAGGAAAAATTCAACTTGGTTAGCACCAAGCATCCAAATATCTCAACCCGAATAGTTGACATGTTTGCCCCAATCGGTAAAGGTCAACGCGGTTTGATTGTTGCACAGCCAAAAACTGGTAAAACTATCCTCTTGAAGGACATTGCAAACGCTATTGCGGAGAATCATCCAGAGACCTATATGATCATCCTCCTGATAGACGAACGTCCAGAAGAAGTTACCGATATGGCACGAAGCGTGAATGCAGAAGTGATAGCATCTACATTCGACGAACCTGCCGACCGCCATGTGAAAATAGCAGAGCTCGTTCTCGCTAAGGCAAAACGTCTTGTGGAATGTGGACATGATGTGGTGATTTTGCTTGACTCTATCACCCGCTTGGCTCGTGCTTACAACACATGCGCACCAGCCTCTGGCAAGATTCTCTCTGGTGGTGTTGACGCCAATGCACTTCAACGTCCAAAACGATTCTTCGGTGCTGCACGTAATATTGAAGATGGCGGTAGCCTGACTATCATAGCCACTGCTTTGACTGAAACCGGTTCGAAAATGGACGAAGTGATTTTTGAAGAATTCAAGGGCACTGGTAATATGGAACTCCAACTCGACCGCAAACTCAGCAACAAGCGAATCTTCCCAGCCGTGGACATTATGGCATCAAGTACTCGCCGCGACGATTTGCTGTTCAACCAAGACACTATCAATCGAATGTGGATTTTACGCCGATTCTTGAGCGACCGCACTTCAATCGAAGCAATGGAATTTATCAAAGACCGCATGCTTCGCACCAGCAGCAACGAAGAACTGCTGCTCACAATGAACGACTAATAGTATCATACAATGGGAAGAATTTTAGCAATCGACTATGGACGAAAGCGTACAGGTGTGGCAGTGACCGACCCTTTGAAAATCATTGCCAACGCACTTGGAACCTACCCAACCCATACGCTAATGGACTTTCTCAAAGATTATATCAATCGAGAGGAAGTTGAGACAATTGTCGTCGGACTCCCGAAACAACTCAATGGCGAGCCATCTGAAAGCATGCGATATATCACTCCATTCGTGAATCGGCTGAAAAAAGAAATGCCCCAAATGCCAGTAGTGATGTACGACGAACGCTTCACATCCACAATCGCCCATCAAGCAATGATTAGTGGAGGCATGAAGAAAAGCGACCGCCGTGATAAAGCAAAAGTCGATGCAATTGCAGCAACCATTATTCTCACTGATTATTTACAAAGTAACTTAATATAAAACAATGATACTCCCAGTATATATCTACGGACAACCAGTGCTTCGCCAAGAAGCAGAACTCGTTACAAAAGACTACGAAGGCCTTAATGAACTCATCAAAAACATGAAAGAGACCATGTACGCAAGTAATGGTATCGGAATTGCCGCACCTCAAGTGGGTGTTAGTCTGAAGCTTGTGTTTATTGATGTGGATGTGCTTAAGGAAGATTTCCCCGAGTTGAAAGGCGTTCAGATGGTACTCATCAATCCAGAAGTCACTGTTGACGAAAACAGTCCTAAAGTCACTCGTGAAGAAGGGTGCTTGAGTGTTCCCGGTATCAGCGAAAATGTAACTCGCCACAGCAAGATTCATTTGAAATGGACCGATGAAAATTGGGTTGAACACGAAAAAGACATTGAAGGATACCTGGCTCGTGTTGTGCAGCACGAATGTGACCACCTCGACGGGCACATGTTTATCGACTGGATTTCTGCAATTAGAAAGCAGCTAATTCGCACCAAACTGTCGAACATGATAAAGGGCAAAACTCGCTGCAGTTACAAAGCTAAATTCTTCAATTCAAAGAAGAAATAAAAGAAAAAGTGGAAGATGTCTCACGACAGCCTCCACACACTTTAAATCTAATACCATGAAAAACACACGCACAAATGTAATATTTTTATTTGTAAATAACAATACAAAAAAATTTTTTTCTATAAAAAACTATTAAAAACGACGGAAAACATGGTAAAAATCACTCATGAAGAAGCAAGATTCATCAAACTGGCTTGTAAATTAACGAGTGAAAAAACAGTAAATAAGATGCAGTCCTTCGTGGCTGACATCATGAAAATGTAGAAATTTTGACAACAGGATGCGACAAAGTGTGGCACTTGACAAAGACACAATGCTCACAACGAAGCCACACCATCTAAAGTCCATCTCCAATGTTTGTCAAATACTGGCAACAAAGGCCGCTCTATTAGGGCGGCCTTTAATATTTTCATATGATTTTTAAATATTTATTTAACCAATGGCTTGAAGAAAATCTTAAATGTGTATTCACCACTTTTAACGCGATATTTTTGAAGTGCTTCAGCATTTCCACTCCAGCTATCGACACCTCCAACACCAGCCTGAACCAAATCAAGATACAGGTTTGTGAATTTCGACTTTTCCACTTGTGGAGAATGGCGCTGTTTCTTCTCAAGGCCTTCGTCAAGCGACATCACGTCGTAATGTAATGCAGAAGCACTACCCCATCCTATTTCACGATTTTGAATGCCGCCACAGCATTTCACAAGCAATCCTTCTCCCTTGTCGTTAGTCTGCTTCCACCATCTCACATCGCAGTGATTGCCGGATTCCTGCGGACGAATATAAGGATAAAACTGCTCGTCAGCTGTTTGCTTATATACTCCGAGCATTTGTGACTCCTTACGGTCGACATAGTTTTCAATTGGCCCACGACCATAGAATTCGCTTTTGTCCATGTCATAAGGCATTTCCACAACCACACCGTAACGGAGCATATTAGGGATTTGCACATCATCTTCTGGTACCATTGAAAGATAGTAAACCATTTGGCCTTCTACATCCACTCTATAACCAACGACTAAATTTGTATTGAGCTTTGGCAGATGATAAACAGCTGAAACCAAGACCTCTCCAGATTGCAAGGTTTGCACTTCAAGTTCACCCTCAAGACTCATCTCTGGATTTTTCCAAAGAGCATATTTTTTATTAAGGTTTGCACCCATATCATTGTCGGTCACAGCACGCCAAAAATTAGGTTTAATTGTGCCGCCATCACCCAACATTGACTTGCCTCCAACAGTCCATTTTGTCATCAATCCAGTAGACTTATCGAAATGGATTTCTGAAGTTTTTGCCGACAACACAAGTTCATTCCCAGTATCAGTTTTCTGTACTTTTTCACCTGAATCCGACAGTGTCAGTTCCTCAATAACAACATCCTTTGTTTGAAGCTCAAATTGCCGATATGCGACAACTTGATTTTTAGCCATTAGTGGTTCAGATTTCTTCAGTTTAAATTCAACATTTAAAAGCAATTCTGAATTAGCATAATCTTTGATGTTGTAAGGCAAAGCGACCTCTTTGCTTGCCTGAGGGTCAACATTCAATTCTGAAATTTCGCCGGTAGAAACGGGGGTGCCATCGGCAAGCAGAGTCCATACAAGCTTCACATTACCCAACCCTTTGAAAAAGTTTTCATTCTTAACACTGATTTTACCCGACTGAGCATCGAGAAGCGATGCCCAGATATTTTGATAGAAATATCCCACTTCATACATTTGAGGATTTGGTACCCGGTCGGGGCTAATCAAACCATTGCAATTGAAATTGTTGTCGGAGGGGTCATATGAATTATAGTCGCCACCATAAGTGTAAATTTCCCTACCTTGGGCATCCTTACCGTGAAGAGCCTGGTCTACAAAGTCCCAAATAAACCCTCCTTGATATTTTGGATATTTCCTAATCAAATCCCAGTATTCCTTGAAACCGCCACTCGAGTTACCCATAGCATGAGAATACTCGCATTGAATCAATGGCTTGGCATCTTGGGCAGCATCGGATAACGAATATTTTTCACAGTCGGAATGTGAATAATACATCGGGCAGAAAATGTCTGTATTAATCCCTTTTTCTGCGCGTTCATAATGAACAGGGCGCATCGGGTCAACCTGCTTAATCCATTGATATGCAGCCGTAAAATTGGGACCATCGGCAGTTTCATTTCCCAAGCTCCAAATAATCACACTTGGGTGATTGTAGTTTATCATTACATTGTGCTGATTACGCTCTAAAATCTGCTTGGCAAACATTGGTTTCTTTGTTGGAGCATCATCTCCATATCCAAAACCATGCGATTCTTGATTCGCTTCTGCCACAAGATATAGTCCATATTTATCACAAAGTTCGTACCAACGTGGGTCGTCGGGATAGTGACTGGTGCGAACAGCGTTGATATTAAAACGCTTCATCACTTGAATGTCTTGAATCATTCTTTCAACACTCATCACATATCCGCCATCGGGGTCAAGTTCATGTCGGTCGGCACCTTTAATTAAAATTGGCTTGCCGTTCACAAGCAACTGGCTATTTTTGATTTCCACACTCCGGAAACCCACCTTTTGAACCACAAACTCAGGATTATCGCCTTGCACTTCCGCTATAAGTGTATAAAGATATGGTGTTTCAGCAGTCCAAGCCTTCACTTTTTTGATTGTAGCAAAAGAGCCTTCAGCCACCTTAACACCTTCAGCGTCGAACAAAGTGTAAGCAACTGGCGCAGTGGCATCAGTCTTAACCGACAACACGCCATCTTCATAATTATTCTCAAGGCGTGTGTCAATCTTTATGTCGTTGATATGTTTTTTCTTGTCGCGGCAATAGAGATAACTTTCACGCGCCACACCCGAAAGACGCCAAAAGTCCTGGTCTTCGCAATAACTGCCATCGCACCATCTGAAAATGCGGAATGCAATTAAATTCTTTCCGGGCTTGACATATTTGGTGATATCGAATTCTGCCGCAACCTTGCTATCTTCACTATAGCCGACAAATTTGCCATTTACATACAAATAAATACAAGAGGTGACAGAACCGAAATGAGCCACCACCTGTTTCCCCTTCCAATCGGCAGGAATTTCAATTTCTTTGCGATAACTGCCCACGTGGTTATCCTTTATGGGAACTTCTGGGGGATTGTTCACGAAATGACCACGCCAAGCAAAACCGATATTCACATATTCCGGGTCACCATATCCATTAAGTTCCCACATGCCAGGAACTTTCATCGTTTTCCAATTAGAATCATCCAATTTCTTACTATAGAAATCAACAGACCTCTGGTCGGCATTTTCTACGAAATTAAATTTCCATTCACCGTCGAGCGAGAGGAATCGTGAAGAGAGCGACTTATCACCTGCGAGCGCTTTTTCTTTTGATTCAAAAGCAAAAAATGTGGAATGAGAAGGCATCCTGTTTACGTTATTAACTTGCAAGTCGCGCCATTCATTAAAAGTTTTCGCATTGGCAGAAAAAGCGAACGAAACGCATAAGGCCAAAAGAGTGAGATGTTTCATATTTCACATGCTAACTACTGATTAATCTAATGGTTGATTAAAATTCGATTTTATCGGGCGAGATTCTATCCTCATCTGTGATTTCTCGAATCACTTTCCAAGCCACTCCTGCAGCGACCACGCCAGAAGGGATATTTGAAGTGACCACACTACCGGCACCAATCACACTACCGGCACCAATGGTGACACCTCCGCAAACAGTGGAGTTGGCACCTACCCAAACTCCGTCTTCAATGGTGATAGGCTGTGATGTTTCAAGAGCGCTGCCACAACGCTGCTCGGGATGAAGTGGATGCCCCGCACACGAAAGCACAACGCCCGGGCCAAACAACACACTTCTACCAATATGAATCGGTGATGTGTCTAAAAACACGCAATTATAGTTCACCAAAGCAAATCCTTTGAAATGAATATTAAAACCGAAATCACAATGAAAACTCGGCATCAAATACACAGAAGAATGATATGTGCCAAACAATCGCATCAATATGTCATGCTGAGCTTTGGGATCGTCGGGATTGGAATTATTAAATTGCCAACAAAGCCGTCGAGCCTTTTCCTGAGCAGTTCTCGGAATGTGCATTGCATTCCCAACAAAGCCTCGATTCTCTTTTATACGAGAAATTACATCCATAATCGTAATTGAATATTTTTACAAAAATAGCAAAAATGGGCCAACATATTAATCTTTTAATAGAAAAATCTTTGAGAAACCCATAATTATTTCATATATTTGCCATAGTAAATCAATGCGAATCTTTACGATTGCGCTCTCGCATTATACTTAGCAACCTTCGTCAGAGCGCAAGAAGGTAACTTTGTCTACAAGCATGTACAAAACCATACTAATTGTCGCAACAATATTTGCCTTGTCGGCATGTTCGGGCAGCACACCAGCACCAAGTGGCGACGCAGAAAAAGATGCTAAAGCAATTCTTGAGTACACTATGGATGGAATAGAGAGTTGCAACACCCTGAAAGAACTGGAAAAATTCAATGATGAAAGCAAAAGTGTTATGCAAGATTTCGAAAAATATGCCGAAAGCCATTCGAAATATCAAGAAAAACTAATGCTTGAAATCATTAAAGAAGCTCCAAAGTGCCAAGAAGCTATGGAGAAAAAGATGAAAGAGATTATCAGTGAAAAGAGATAACATAGACCACAGCATCATCCAATCCGTGTTCAAGAAATCATGAATACGGATTTTTTTTCATTTATTTTTGTGACTTCAATTCTTTTTTATAACTTTGGGAAAATAAAATCTGTACGAGTCATTGATTCAGCCCATGTACAAGATATTTTATGAATATATACCCCTCTAACAATGGGCTAAAAGAGGAACAAAACTTTAAACAAAATGAAGAGAGTTTTATTTATGTTTGTGGCTGTATTAGCCCTCGCAAGCTGCCAAAAGGGCGCTGACAAATCAAGTGAAGCTGCTGCATCTGACAGCGCAAAGACTGAAGCTGTAGAAGAAAAATCAGGCGAAGCAGTTGAAGCAGGTGAAAACGCAGATGACCCAATAAGCAAAGTTAAGGCAGCTGTTGAAGCTTTCAAAGCAAAAGTTGCAGATTGCAAGAAATTAGAAGACATGGAAAGTGTTGACAAAGATCTTAAAGCGCTGATGGCCGAATTAGAAGCCCAAGCAAAAACTCTCACACCTGAACAAACTAAAGAATTAACAGAATGGTTAACAGCGCCAGAAAACCGACCAGAGGATGTAATGGATGCAAAGATGAAAGAATTGATGTCTCAAAAATAAGGAAACAATTTGAGCAAATAATATAAGCCGTGTCATTTTTATGATGCGGCTTTTTATTATTCAAAGAAAATCTCACTTTGAAATCTTAAATTTACCACTTTTATTCACAGATTAATGTTTTGATTTTCAGAGCACTAACTACAAACAAAAAAAGTACCCAGAGACCAGCGCTTCATTAACCGAAATTTGGCAATGCAGGTGAAGGGTCAGCACAACTCGTTGACTATGTCCAGAAAGCAAAAAGCTGAAACTGACACCCGCAAATTATATTCGGCATAATAGTGGCCAAATATATAGCAAAAAAAAGTATTTTAGGTTGCTCTCTCACGCTGTCTATAAAAAACAACACACAGCAACAATTAGGCGACCTGAAATTTCAATACACCACATTTTTTTTGTAAATTTGCACATTAATAACGCCCGCCCGCGTATACGGGCTTTGCGCGTGTTGGGTAGATGCCCATATATTACTTGCTAATTAATAAGTACAGAAAATACAAGAAATGAAGATTATACTATTATCTGGCGGCTCTGGCCAACGACTTTGGCCACTCTCCAATGGAGCTCAAGCAAAGCAGTTTTTGCGCTTGCTCAAATCGCCTGATGGCAACAAAGAATCGATGGTGCAACGCGTTGTGCGCCAAATCAAAGAGGCGGGCCTTCTCGAAAGCATCACCGTGGCAACCAGTGCAGCACAAGCCGATATGATTTCTAATCAATTAGGCCAATACGGTGCCGATATCGTCACAGAGCCAGCTCGTCGCGACACATTTCCCGCTATCGCACTGGCAGCGGCTTATCTCCAAAAAGAAAAGCAATGCGACCTCGACGAAACCGTGGTGGTGATGCCATGCGACCCTTATACTGAAATCGGATATTTCCAAACCATCGCAAAAATGGTAAAAGCCGTTGAAGAATCGGCAGCCGACCTTGTGTTGATGGGCATAACCCCCACCAACCCTTCTTCTAAATTCGGCTACATCGTTCCCGAGGCAACCGACGCACAAAAGGAAACCCGCAAAGTGAACCGATTTGTGGAAAAGCCAAACCACGAACTTGCTGAGCAGCTTCTCACTGAAGGCGCACTTTGGAACGGAGGTGTATTTGCATTCCGTCTCGGTTACATCGCATCAATTCTTGAAAAATACGTAAGCGCTCCAACTTTTGCAGAAGTACGCGCCCGCTATCAAGAATTCCCAAAAATCAGCTTTGACTACGAAGTTGCAGAGCGCGCTGAGTCGGTGGCAGTAATTCCATTCACAGGTCAATGGAAAGACCTCGGTACATGGAACGCCCTCACCGAAGAGCTGCCAACACAAACCATAGGCAACGTGGTTCTTGACCCTGAAGCAAAAAACACCCACGTGGTCAACGAACTTGACCTTCCGCTCATCTGCATCGGCACCGATAATCTGGTGGTAGCGACCAGCAACGATGGTATCCTTGTGGCTGACAAGGCTCACTCTGAAGATTTGAAAACCCACCTTGCTCAACTGGGACCTGCCGCACGACCAATGTACGAAGAGCGTCGATGGGGTAAATACAAGGTCATCGACCACATCGAATTCCCTGACGGGCAAAATGTACTCACAAAGCAGCTTTGCATTCGTGCGGGCAAAAGCATCAGCTACCAAGTGCACCACCATCGCGAAGAAGTGTGGACCATCATCAACGGCACAGGCCGTCTCGTACTCAGCGGTGAAGAGCGCAACGTGAAGCCAGGTGACGTGATTCACATCCGTCGCGAACAGTTCCACGCCATCCGCGCAATCACTGACCTTTACATCATAGAAGTTCAATCGGGCGACCGCCTCACAGAAGACGACATCACCCGCTATCCCTACACATGGGAATAAATACAAATTCGCTTGAGTGCTTCGGCATATCAAGCGTTCAGTTTTAATAGTCATCACCATCCCCGATGGCTCACCCAAGAGGCGTTGTGCAGAGCTGTACAAAGTCGGGTATGCTGGAAGAGAAATACAGCGCGAGTCATTTTGACCACAGATTGCCACAATCTGGGTTTGGGGAAACTAACGACATTTCTACACAAATATCAAGCCAAAAGCATGGATTCTACAGCCCTCTCGCTAAACTGGTATGCCTTCCGTATGCGAAGCCGTTCGCCACGCGAAGCGCAAGAGATAGCCAAAAGAGAAGGCTTTGAAACATACTACGCACTGCGAAAAATCATCAAGGACAACTCCTACGAAATCTCAAGCGAAGACGCTTTCGAAGAAAAGGCATTAATGCCCACCGTCATCTTCGTGAGATGCACCAAAGAGTTTGCATTAAAGATGCGTAACGACCGAGTGATGTGGCCATTCTGCATGCCGGGAGAAAAAGAAATCAGCGCGATTTCGCAGCGCGACATCGAAATCTTCAAAGCAGCAGTAGAATCCGGATGTAGAAATTTAGAGGTTATTGATGCCAACTTAGCAGTTGGCGACAAAGTAAAGGTATTAGACGGCATCTTCAAAGACCAAGAAGGCTACATCGTAAAAATCCGCGGCGACAAACGCTTCGTCATCTCAATCCCCGGCGTAGTAGCCATCGCCCCCCTCTACAACCCCCCCCCCCCCCCCCCCCCCCCCCCCCCAACAAAAACCCCAATCACAACTAAACAATAAAACTCC
>JAKSMA010000079.1 GCA_024400895.1 Muribaculaceae bacterium
GACGAATTGGCTGAAATCCTCGACTTGTCGGTCGACAAAATTCAAAGCTCAATGAGCGCTAACGGGAAGTCGCTGTCGATGGACGCACCATTCTCGGAAAAGGACGACAGCAACAGCCTGCTTGACGTGCTTTCGAATGACGACGAGCCGTCAACCGATTCAACTCTTCAAAGAGAAGACCTCTCGAAAGAGATACACCGCTCACTCGCACAACTCACAAGCCGTGAAAAAGGCATTCTCTGTATGGCATTTGGCATTGATGGCCCACAGAAAAGCCTCGAGGAAATTGGCGTCATCTACGATTTGACCCGCGAACGCGTACGCCAAATCAAGGAACGCGCCATCCGCCGACTTCGCGGAAGCAAAAGTTCGAATTTGGTGCCTTTCATCTGCCAATAGCAGAAAGAATTGATGCACAGCACATACTAAACTGCTGATTTTTGAGTTAATAAATATGTGAAGCAGGACGATGATACTATGAACACACATTATAGTAATCACCGTCCTACACTTTTTATAATTACACGACAGACAAAGAAATATGAAGAAATTTCTACTCATCTTATCACTTGCTATCGCGACTAAGACTTTTACATTGGCTGAGCGCATCACGCCGGCGGAAAAAAATATCATAGCAAAAGAGCTCCGCGGCACGAGTAAAACACAGCCTGTGAACGTGTATGAAGCAATTGTCGATGCTAAAGCCTACCTGCGTCCGTCGCTAAAGTCGGCAAGAATTGCAGAACAGACCATCAAAAAAGGCGACACAGTGCTCGAGGAATGTGGTGCTACCTCATTTAGGCCCTATAAAACCAATTGGTATCAATGGGAATGGCGAGCTGATGAATGCTTTTACCTGAAAAAGGATTTCAAAAAAAGCACATACAATTGCATTGACCAAATCGTCACATGCAAGCAAAAGAAATTGGTGTTTGCCAATAAGAACGGTGACCAAATCACCATTTCCCGACTTGATAAAAATGGGCACAAACTCAGAGATGCCTATGATGAAAACGGGGATTCTTATGATGGCGACATTTATATTGTGAACCATTTCTCCGACAGCCCCGACATCCTTGAGGTGGCTGATGGCAAAATATCACTGTCGGGCATGAGCAGGTGGTTTTCTCGCGACCCAGAAAACCAAGAAGACAAAGAGGGTGTGGTGGTAGACGGAAAGCTCACTTGCGACGGATTCGTTTTCACTTTCGGTGACCCAGATTTCTATGTGCAACTCAAATATGTGCCATCAAAAAATGCAATACTATCAGGTGGAGATTTGTATTATTTAGTGGAAAGTGAATAATATTTAGGCTTTGTGCCTTATAATATAAATATTTTTTTGTAACTTTGCAAGCTCAAAACTCTATTTTCAATAAATGAGACAACTTAAGATTACAAAGTCGATCACCAATCGCGAGAGCGCTTCTCTTGATAAGTACTTGCAGGAAATTGGCCGCAAGGACCTTATCACCGTAGACGAAGAAGTGGAACTCGCTCAAAAGATTAAACAAGGTGATCAGGCAGCCCTCGACAAACTTGTAAGCGCGAATCTCCGATTTGTAGTATCTGTGGCAAAACAGTATCAAAACCAAGGATTGAGTCTTCCCGACTTGATCGACGAAGGTAATCTCGGCCTCATCAAGGCAGCCCAGAAATTCGATGAAACTCGCGGCTTCAAGTTCATCTCTTACGCTGTATGGTGGATTCGTCAATCCATTCTCCAAGCATTGGCAGAGCAATCGCGCATCGTGCGTCTTCCTCTCAACCAGGTGGGTTCGCTCAACAAGATTGGTAAGGCACTTCAACGTTTCGAGCAAGATAACGAACGCCGTCCTTCACCAGCAGAATTGGCTGAGCAACTCGACGTGCCCGTTGAAAAGATTGCCGACACAATGAAGGTTTCAGGCCGCCACGTATCGGTCGACGCTCCATTCGTTGATGGTGAAGACAACAGTCTGCTCGACGTGCTTCCTAACGAAGATTCTCCAATGGCCGACTCTTCACTTAACCAAGAATCACTTTCTAAGGAAGTGAATCGCGCCCTTGAACAACTGAATCCTCGCGAACGCGACATTTTGAAGATGTTCTTCGGTATTGGTTGCCAAGAAATGACGCTTGAAGAAATTGGCGCTAAGTTCGACCTCACTCGCGAACGCGTACGCCAAATCAAGGAGAAGGCTATCCGCCGTCTTAAAGGCCAAAAGAGTAAACTTCTTAAGTCATATTTGGGATAACCCGTTCCAAAAATCAAAGATTTACACGCTCTGGAAGATTTTCTTCTGGAGCGTTTTTTTTACTATACCACCAAAAGAAATGCCGACGAAGCTAAATTGCAATCGTCGGCACTTTTATCTTACTTAAGATTTTGACGGAATTATTCCTTGGTTACCTTCTCGCCGTAAATGGTTTTGAAATCATCTTTCATTGAAATGGTTACCCAGTTTTTCTCATCGCACGAAGCTTTCATCTTCGCTGCCTTAGCAGGATTGCCATATTCACGCACCACATCAT
Organism: Muribaculaceae bacterium; assembly: GCA_024400895.1. Taxonomy (GTDB): domain Bacteria; phylum Bacteroidota; class Bacteroidia; order Bacteroidales; family Muribaculaceae; genus Sodaliphilus. Next base: position 2,515 of record JAKSMA010000079.1, read on the forward strand.
CGGCAAGCACGCAGAATGCCATACTTGGATAGCGGTTCTTCACTACAGAATATTCAAACATGCTGAAGTCGCCCGACGAATTACCGAAAGCCAAAATTGGCTTGATGCCGATTTCGCGTATGATAGCGCTCACCTTGTTCATCTTCAAGTTTTTCACATACATTGCACCACGAACCACATCGTCGGTTGGCTTGAAAGAATAGTCCCACCCTTCTTTTTCGCCTTGGGTAGTGGCGTAGGTGTAGATGTCGGAGCCAATAATATGGTTTCGGCCAAATGCCATAGCCCCTTCTGCGTAAACGCGAGTAACTTGGCGTTCACTACCAGAAATTACATAGGTGGTAAATCCGTTTGCAGCAAGATAGCCAACCACTTCTGCCATTGGAAGATAGATAGCTTCGCCCCACTGCAGATTTTTCATGCCTTCCACTGGAGCCTTCATAAAATCGAGCACATAGTTGCGATACTGTTCCGGAGTCATTCCTGCAAACACTTCATTTTGTGCAATAGCCTCGGTCCACATCATATCGCCAGGCACCGAACGCGCATACACAGCTTTCTTGATGACTTCGGCAGTGGCAAGTTGTTCTTTCGTGGGTTTGAAAGTAGGGTCATCAAACACGCGGTGCAAATACATCATCCATTCAAAATACGAAGGAGCGGTTTCGCACACGAGGGTGCCGTCGAGGTCAAACACAGCCACACGATCGGACTGAGGCACGAATCCGTCGCTTGAAGGATTGGTAACATTTTCCACAAAACTTTTGAGTTTAGCCAATGGCACACTACCCTCTGACCAATAACTGAACTTGCCTTCAACGCCTACATTTTGCCCAATTTTTGCGATTTCATCGCGCGTTTCGGCCACCATCACAGATGGAAGAGCAAGGGCAACAATACTTACTAGTGATAATATTTTCTTTTTCATAATCGTAAAAGTTTTCAAGCAAAAGCCAGAGTGCCACAAGATGTAGCGCTCTGGCTTAAATATCTTTTGACAAGACAAATTTACAAATTATTCTTCATTTATCACCCGACGACACGAAGTTTTCTGGGTTAAAACGCTTTACTCGCCTTCTTCCGGTTCCACATCCGAATCGTAGGTGTAACGCTCCACAAACTCAATCACAGGTGTAAGCTTCTTGAGTTTCTCACGGTCGGCAACTGTTTCGATAGGGAACCCTTCGGTGAGTTGTGGCATAAGCCAAGAGTTGTTCCACACATCCACGTCTTTCCCCGATACCAATTGGCAGAGACGCATCGAATAAGGCGCCACGCCTTGAATACGCTCCACTTGATAGGTGATATGCTGCAGCCAGAGCTGAGTATAGTTAGAATTAGGCAATTTCCTGAGTTTTCTTACCACACTCATAAAAATGTCCCATTTTTCCACCTCATCTTTCAAGGAATTCACCATTCGGCTAATCACACGAAGAGCATAGGGAACAGACGACACATTTTCAACTGCAATTTGTGTGGCTATCGCTGCAAGCGCACGGACGCTTTCCACGATTCTGCCCGGGCGCTCAATGTATCTTGGTTCAGGGGCTTTTTCCTGCTTTTCTTCTTCCGGCTCATCATTCGATTCATTGTTGGCATCACGAAAAAGCCCCCCCAGATTCACACCTGTCGGCCATAACGTGCATTCCACCATATGAGGCTTCAGTGTTTCGATAACCCGCTTGTCGAAATCATTGAGCAACACTTTCAGATAGCCACAGTTAGGATGACGACGAGAGAACATCAGAATGTAGAGCAAATGCTTCTCTAAGCCACGGAACGCACACCAGTCTTTATTAACAATGGGCGTGTTGTAGATATAATCCAGCTTCTCCGGTTTGATGGAATCGGTGATGATGGAATCGCTCATCTTCGTTTTTTTGCTATTCATTCGGAAATTGAGCGATTCGAGCACTTCCTGAAGTCGGTAAGAAATACGCTCCAATTGATCCTTGTCGTTACAGAACACACGATAGTCGTCGCGATAGCGCAGAATCCTATAGTCTGCAGTGATATCCGTATCGGCTTCTATCGCTTCATACAGCAGTAAATCGGAATAGCCCAACACGACTTCAGCCACAAAATCAAACACCGCGCTTCCTTGCGGAATACCGATATTATGGCCCTTCTGCATCACACTGAGAAGGGTTTTGATATTGGAAGCCAACGTTTTGTTGCTGTCGGTTTCAGACTTTGTACCCTTCAGCGACAGAGCCCAGTCGATGGATTGGGGAATAATAGTGCCGTAGCAGTTGGTGATATCGGTCACGAACATGTAGCGATAGTCGAGCGACAATTCCACCGACTTGCACTCCATATTGCGCCACCAGTTCAGCACCGTGACGCCGTTGAAAAACTCTTCCTTTCCTCTTACCACCAGCGGAATAGAGCAAGCCTCAATATTGGGCACTCGATACTTGGAGAAACAATTTTTGACGGCATCCCAGTTGGTCGACAGCTCTCTGACCAGAAAATAATACAGGTAGGGATTGGCAAGCATGAGCGGGCGCACGGCGTAATGCCCATCTTTGTTGAGCAAAATGTCGAGATTCACGTCGGCCACTTGAGCTGGGTTTTGAGTGATACACTCCTCATAGGGCTTGTCAGCGACAGTGTCTTTCACATACTGGAGGATTGCGTCAAAATTGTAATACTCAGGTAGTTCAAAACCATGGTACTGGCGAGATTCAAGGAAATACTTTAAAACTTCATCACTTTTTAGAGAAATAATCGTTTGAGTTGTGTCAGTCATTTGTTGTATAAAGGTTAAAAAATACGAAGGCAATATGCCATGTTTCGTGGTATATGATTGCAAAAAGCATGCCAGAAAAGCAAACATATTTATGAAAAGAACAATTCTGTGCAAAAAAATTGCTGCACACACAATTTATCACTAAATTTGAGAACCAAAAGTGACAAGGCTGCAAAATGCCTGAAAAAAATTGATAAATGATGAAAAATAAGATTATTATGGGATTATTCTCTGCGATACTCGCTTTGGCTGGATGCAAGGCTTCTGCGGGCGACAAGGCTTTTGAATCGGTAGATGTGACAAAATTTGTGGAAGTGATTAGCGACAGCACTGTCACCCGCCTCGACGTACGCACTGCTGAAGAATACGCTGAGGGACACATTGAAGGTGCACTCAACATCGATGTGCTTGCCGACGGATTTGAGCAAAAAGCAGAACAGGCACTTGCCAAAGACAAGACCGTGGCTCTCTACTGCCGCAGCGGACGACGCAGCAAGAAAGCTGCCGACATCCTGAGCAGCAAAGGCTATCAAGTGGTGGAACTCAACACCGGTTACCAAGGCTGGACTGGCACCGGACAACCCGTGGTGAAATAATTCCTGGGGGTATTCTTGCACTACAATGTCAACACACCCATAATTATATAAACGTAGCATTTTCGTTTCGAAAATTGCCATAAAACAGTTCAGTGCCTTCACAAACAAGCAGCTAACAACCCTACAAAAAACGGTGGATTCCTAAAAAAATGGTGGTTTTTTGGTGTGGTTTGCTGATTTTTGGTAACTTTGCGAACAGATTTAGATTTAAATGAGTTCACTTTTCGGCAAAATACTTGACACTCGTCCAAAGCCCAACGAGGCAATTGGGCATATTGAACTTCTCGACACCACACTCCGTGATGGCGAGCAGACATCTGGTGTGAGTTTTTCTACGGCTGAAAAACTGAGTATTACGCGCATGGTGCTCACGAATCTTCGCGTTCCGCGCATTGAGATTGGCAGTTGCCATGTGTCGATTGGTGAATTTGAATCGGCAAAATCCATCTGCCAATGGGCTACTGACAACAATATGCTTGACCATATTGAGATACTCGGCTTCATTGATGGCGGAAAATCGGTGGATTGGGTGAAAAAAGCCGGCGGAAAAGTGATTAATTTCCTGGTAAAAGGTTCGGAAAGGCACTGTAGCCTTCAACTTGGCAAAACCCTTGAAGAACATTGCTCCGATATTGTGAAGGAAGTGAACCTTGCTCATTCAAAAGGACTGAAAGTGAATCTATATCTTGAGGACTGGTCGAACGGCGTACGCGTTTCGAAGCACTATGTCTACAAACTGATGGACACACTGAAAGAATTGCCAATCGAACGCTATATGCTCGCCGACACACTTGGCATCATGAACCCAAACCAAGTGTATGAATACTGCAAGCGTATGGTGAACCGATACCCTTGCCTTCACTTCGATTTCCATGCCCACAACGACTACGACCTCGCCACCAGCAACGCCTTTGCTGCAGGCCTTGTTGGCATCAAGGGCATTCACTGCACCATCAATGGCTTGGGCGAACGTGCTGGCAATGCGCCATTGGCCTCTGTGGTGCCTATGGTGCACGACATGCTCCATATGACCACAGGCATCGACGAAAAGCAAATCTACACCGTGAGCCACATTGTGGAATCGTTCTCTGGCGTGGTGGTAGCCCAAAACGAGCATATCATTGGAGAAAATGTGTTCACACAGACAGCAGGACTTCACGCCGATGGAGACCAGAAAAATGAACTATACTACAACAATTTGCTCCCCGAACGATTCGGGAGAAAACGCGAATATGCACTGGGCAAACTTTCCGGGGAGGCCAGCATTAATGAAAACTTGCTGGAATTGGGCATACAGCTGGGCAAAAAATATGTGCAGAAGGTGACAGAAAGGATAGTGCAGCTGGGCGACAAGAAAGAAATTGTCACTCAAGACGATCTCCCCTACATCGTGGCAGATATTGTGAAGCACGACACTGACATCACCAAAGTGAAAATCGTGAACTATTCACTCAATATGTTGCACGGACTGCATCCTACAGCCACAGTGAAACTGGAAGTGAACGGTAAAGAATACGAGCAAAGCGCCTATGGCGATGGCCAGTTTGATGCATTTATAAAAGCCATCAAAAAGATTTACAAAGACAATATGCGTCGAGAAATGCCTCGTCTCACCAACTATACCGTGAGCATCCCTCCTCACGGAAGCACCGATGCACTCGTAATGACAAATATCACATGGAACTACAATGGCCATGTAATCAAGACAAGGGGACTTGAAGTGGACCAGATAGAGGCTGCATTTCAAGCCACAATCAAGATGCTCAACATCATCGAAGGCATGCAGAAATAATAAGCCTAAATCGCTTTTGGCAAAAGTTTTTTACTCCCCAATGCAACCTTTTGCATTTTCAACCCGTCTAATAATAAAGAAAAAACAGAAAAAATGAGCGCACTATCTGCATTATTTATATTGGGATTTCCATTGGTGTTCCTCATCCACGAGGCTGAAGAGATGATTATTCAGCGGCGCTGGATAAAGAACAACCACAATCGTGTAATAGCGAAATTCCCAAGAGCCCAAAGAATAATGAACCACCTCACAGAGTTGAACAATGTGGCTTTCGGCATAGCAGTAGCGGAAGAATTTCTCATCGTGTTGATGACCACGCTCCTACTCTTGAGCCTTCTGGGCAATTCCGTAATGATGTGGATTTGGATTGGGGTGTTTGGGGCATTCACTGTCCACACATTGATTCATATAGCACAAGCGGTAGCACTCAGAAGTTACATTCCAGGCCTTATCAGCTCTATTCTGCTCATGCCTTATTGCGCGATGATGATGCACTCAATTTGGCTGGCATATCCGCTATGGGGAATAATAATCGCCATCGGCATTGGAAGCATCCTATCTGCAGGCAACCTTTTGATGGCGCATAAGTTGGGACTGTTTGTGAGCAAGACGCTGAAGCACGCCAATTATTGCCTATTATAAAATCACATCCACAAACAAAGAATCCACAAGCGCTGCTTGTGGATTCTTTTAGTTTTTCAAAAAGTATGTAGCCAATCGGAGAGCGTTTTCATCAAAGCCTCATGGTATTTAAAGCTCGGATATATGCCGAAGCCATGGCCACCACTTGGGAAAATATGCATCTCTGCCGGAATTTTATATTTCTTCAGGGCCTCGTAATATTTGATGGAATTCATCACGGGCACCACTTTATCGTTGTCGGCTGCAATGATATAGGCACGTGGTGTGAACGGCTTCACTTGCAACTCATTGCTGTAATATTCGCGTAATTCAGGAGTGTCGTTATTCCCCAACAGATTGTTGCGCGATTGCTTGTGGGTGAGTTCATCGCTCATCGAAATCACTGGATAGAAGAGAATCTGGAAAGCAGGCCACACATCGGTGGGTGCATGAGTTGCCACAGTAGAAGCCAAATGACCTCCAGCACTAAATCCCAGTACACCAATTTGCGTGGTGTCGATGTTCCATTCCTCGGCGTGCTGCTTCACCAAGCGCATAGCCTGATACACATCTTCCGCAGGCACTTCGTGATGCCCGTTCGGCGTACGGTAAGTGAGCACTATCGTCGCCACCTTTTCGCGATTGAAAAATTGCTTCCACATGAATCCCTCTTTATACACCGCCAAAACCTCATACGCTCCACCAGGCATTAAAACCACTGCCTTGGTGGGTGTTTTCGACTTCACCGTGAACACATGCATCTGCGGCTTATAAATGCGTTTTGTCTCTAAATCGGGATTCAGATAATCGATGCCATTGTCGTGAGGAGCGCCTTCTGGCCACAAATCAACAACCTTTGCGCCACCACGATACAACGAGTCGAGCGACTCGGCATTCATCACCAACCATGGCGATATAATAGCAAATAATAGCAATATATACTTCCTCATATCATTAAATCTACACGTTGATTACAAATAATAAGACACAAAGTTAGAAATTTTTGAAAATGAATGAAAACTATTTTGTAAATTTGTAGAACATCAACTATTATGCTCTAACAAAATGACAGAAATGGATTTCATTGTGAGCGAAAATGTGAGCATCTCCCCTCTTTACGGGTTGCTCAAACTCACACCCTCATCAGGCACAATGCCGGAAACCCATCCCGGACAGTTCGTTCAGGTGGAAGTACCCAATTCCAAGACAACTTTCCTACGTCGCCCCATCTCCATTTGCCACATAGATGAAGAAAACAATCATCTATGGCTGCTCGTACGCCGTGCTGGCGACGGCACTGCCTCCCTTTTGGCAACCAAGACTGGCGAAAAACTCAATCTCGTGATGCCACTTGGCAATGGATTCAGCACCACATTTGACGGCGAAATGCTACTTATCGGCGGCGGTGTGGGCGTTGCACCTTTGCTACAGTTGGGAAAAGTGCTCAACAAACT
>JAKSMA010000008.1 GCA_024400895.1 Muribaculaceae bacterium
GGTTTTTGGTCCAAAAGCGAACTAAAAAATGGTGTTTCAGGTGTTTCAGGTGTTTCGCGCGTTTCTGGTGATTCTGTAAATTCTGAAGAAACTGACATTTGCTATAATAACGGAATATATTTATTTGGCATTGTGCCATTTTAATCTTTTTGATTGATGTATGAGATTTATAATGGGGAGCAATTTCTAATATTCGTGTGGGAGCGGATATATGGAAAAAGTTTCGTAAATTTGTAAGTTAAAATTGCATTTGATATGAAGATTTTGAATAAAATATTGGTGGGGGCTGTGATGGCCTCTGCGTCGGTGATGAGTGTAGGAGCGCTGGAGTTGGAGGATTTCGTGCTTTCATATCGTCCTTATGGCATTGCTGCCACTCAAAAGGCGCTCAATGGCGAGTATTACTATCAGAAGAGCGTTGACGGATCGAAAATCTATAAGATTGCCTACAAAAACGAGGCCGATGAAACCACTGTGTTTGACAGCGAAGAATTGCGTGGCTGTAAAATTACTGATTGGGATGGCTATGAGATGAGTGCCGACGAGAGTAAGATTTTGCTGCATACCGACACGAAAATGGTGTATCGCTATTCTTTCACTGCCGACTATTATGTGTATGATGTGAAGACACAGCGCATCACCAAACTCACCGAGGAAGGCGGAGAGGAGATTGCTACGCTGAGCCCCGACAATGAGAAGGTGGCATTTGTGAAAAATAATAATGTGTACGTCAAGAATTTGGTTGACGGCACTGTGACCACTGTCACTACCGACGGCGAGAAGAACAAGGTGATTAATGGTGTGCCCGACTGGGTGTATCAGGAGGAATTTGGCATTCTCAATTCGCTGAGGTGGTCGCCAAGCAGTAGTACGCTGGCGTTTATCCGTTTTGATGAGAGCGAAGTGCCGATGTATTCGATGACGATGTATGAGGGCGATTGTCACCCTAACAAAGACTATGCGTTGTATCCCGGTAGTTACGACTATAAATATCCTGTGGCTGGCGAGAAAAATTCGGTGGTGAGTGTAATGGCTTTCGATCTTGCCGCTAAGCAACTCAAGAAGATGAATCTGCCTATTACCGATGAGCACTATGTGCCTCACATCGACTATGGTGCACAGGACGACCGACTGATGGTGAGCACGCTCAACCGCACACAAAACGATTTCCACATCTATGCGGTGAACACTGCTACGACAGCAGCAACCGAAGTGTATGCAGAGCAGTCTTCGTCTTGGATTGATAGCGAAACGGCCAACAATGTGAAATACTACGATTCGTTTTTTGTGATTCCAAGCGAAAAGTCGGGCTATATGCATCTCTATCAGTATACCTACGATGGCTCGCTGATGAAGCAACTCACCTCGGGCAACGACAATGTGACCGATTTCTACGGCTACGACAAGGCACACAAACTGTTCTACTACCAACGCACCGATGGCCCTCTCGACCGCGTGGTGGAAAGTGTGGATGCCACAGGAAAGGTGACAGCATTGACTAAAGGCAAGGGCACATACAGTGCGAAATTCAACAGTAATTTTAAATACTATATTCGCACCTTCAGTTCGCAGCGTGTACCTAACCAATATGCCATTTACAATGTGAATGGCAAGAAAGTGCGCGACTTGCAGCTCAACAGCGAATTTGCAGAAAACTATACAGCTCCTGAGGTGCCTCACCGTGAGTTTATCACAGTGGAGAGCGATGCCTCCACCCTGAATGGCTATATTATCAAACCTGTGGATTTCGACCCATCGAAAAAGTATCCTGTGATTATGAATCAGTACAGCGGTCCAGGCTCGCAACAAGTGCTTAACAAGTGGAGTATGGACTGGCAGGAATACTTTGCTACACAGGGATTCATCGTGGCTTGTGTGGATGGCCGTGGCACTGGTGGCCGCGAAAAGGCGTTCCAAAGCGTGGTTTATCAGAAGTTGGGCAAATACGAGAGTATCGACCAGATTGCTGCGGCAAAGTATATGGCAAGTCTGCCTTATGTTGATGCTAACCACATTGGCATCTGGGGCTGGAGCTACGGCGGCTATGAAGCGCTGATGGCGATGTCGACCCCTGGCAGTAACTATGCTGCGGGTGTGGCTATAGCCCCAGTGACTTCGTGGAAATTCTACGACACCATTTATGCCGAACGCTATATGCGTACGCCACAGGAAAATCCTGACGGGTACCGCGATGGCGCTCCGCTTGACAACTACGACAAACTCAAGGGGAAGTTGCTGATTATGTGGGGTAGTGCCGATGATAATGTGCACGTAATCAACTCAATGCAGTATATCTCAAAACTCCATGGTCAAGGCACTCAGTTCGATATGATGGTGTATCCCAACATGAATCACAGCATCAATGGCTGTGGTATTCGTTTGCCTCTCTACCAACGCGTTCTCAATTTCTTCAAAACCCATCTCCAGAAGTAAGTCTGAAAGTCTAAGAGTCTAAAAGTCTAAGAGTCTAAGAGCTCAAGAGCTTAAGAGTCTAAGAGCTCAAGAGTTTATGGGGCAAACCAAAAGGGGCAATGTGACTTGAGGGACGTGGTATTGGCGATTTAGAAGAGAGAAATTTGATGACGACGGTGTGCCAATGCTTTGGCGATTCTGTCATTTGTTATTGTAAATGAAATAATATTTTGGGAGGATAATGGCTTCTAATAGACGATTTGAAAACTTGTTTGTGTGGAATGAGGCAAGGGCTACAGTGATATCTATTTATCAGATGATGCAACACAACCATGATTATGGTTTTAAGGACCAAATCCAACGGGCTGCAGTAAGTGTGATGAATAATATTGCAGAGGGGGCTGAATGTGGCACTGATGCTAAATTTATAAATTTTCTGAATATTGCAAAAGGAAGTTGTGCGGAAGTGAGAAGTATGCTTTATCTTTGTGAAGATTTAAAATATTGTTCTAAAGAAAAAAGAGAAGAAATTCAGAAGATGGTATCAATTATTTCGTCTGGTATTTCAAAAATGATACACTCAATATCGTCTTCCGACTACAAACAGCCAAAAATATGCCAAGAGTGAATAATTTGAATTAATAGCACGGCTGTTGGATTATATAACTTTTAGACTTTTTGTCTTTTATACTGTTAGACTTAATAAATGAAAGATTTGATTGTGATTACAGGCCCTACAGCGTCGGGAAAAACTGGTAAGGCAGTGGCGCTTGCAAAGGCGCTCGATGCCGAAATTATCAGTGCCGCCGCGCGTCCGCCCTATCGTGGTACGGATTTGGGCACAGGAAAAGACCTGGAGGAATATGCCGATGTGCCGTACCACATGATAGACATTTGCCCAGCGGGCTATAAATACAACTTGTTTGAGTTCCTTCGCGATTATCAGAAGTGCTACGACGATATTCGCGCGCGAGGAAAGCAGGTGATTCTTTGTGGCGGCACCGGGCTGTATGTGGAAAGTGTGCTCAAGGGAATCCAATTGCCGCCTGTGCCCCAGAACGTGGCGTTGCGAGCAGAACTTGAAACCAAGAGCCTCGAAGAACTCACCGAGATTTTGAAATCGTATAAAACGCTCCGAAACAATAGCGACATCGACACCTGCAAGCGTGCCATTCGCGCCATAGAAATTTGCGTGTACTATCACGAAAATCCCACATTGAAACTTGCCACCGAGCCGCACCCGCTGGAAAATGCGCTGACAATAGGGGTGAGCATTCCACGCGACGATCGACGTCAGCGTATTACCGACCGCTTGAAGGCGCGCTTGGATGCTGGCATGGTGGATGAGGTGCGTCGTCTGATAGACGAAGAAGGTGTGGCCGCCGAAGATTTGATTTACTATGGTTTGGAATATAAGTATATCACCAAGCATGTGATTGGCGAACTCACATTCGATGAGATGTTTACTGGCCTTGAAACAGCCATTCATCAGTTTGCCAAGCGCCAGATGACTTGGTTCCGAGGAATGGAGCGTCGAGGTTTCCCAATCAATTGGATACCCTACAATCTGTCAAATGAAGAATTTACCCACCAAGTAAAAGTCTTGATGGGCGAACAGTGAACAACGAATATCTTCCACAAGTTTTTCGGCGTACAGAACAGCTTTTCACGAATTAGATATTGAAGATTAAGTATCAGGGCAGCAAGTGGTCGCTTGCTGCCCTGATACTTAATCTGTTATAAAAAATGTGATAGCTTTATTGAGCGTTCATTGCGCGGAAGAAATTACCGCCCCAAATCTTGCCGAGGTCCGACTCTGAATAGCCGAGTTCAAGCAGTCGCATGGTGATGTTGATGAGGTCGTTGTCGGCTTCAAGTCCTGGCACGCCGCCACCGCCGTCAAAGTCGGTGCCCACGCCCACGTGGTCGACGCCTGCCACCTTCACCATATAGTCGAGATGCTTGATGAAATCGTCAATGGTTGCTTTACCGTCTTTCTTGAGAAATTCTGTGTAGGCCACAGTTTGCACCACGCCACCATGCTGTGCCAGTGCTTTGAGTTGGGCATCGGTAAGGTTGCGGTCGTGGTCGCATAGCGCTTTCGCACCGGAATGAGTGCAAACCACAGGTTTGGTGCTCATCTTCAACACATCCCAGAATGTGCCTTCGCTGCAGTGCGAGAGATCGATGAGGATTCCTAAATTATTCATTTCCTTAACCACCTTCTTGCCGAAATCGGTGAGACCTTTATTGCTGTCTTCCGAATTGCTGGAGCTGTGGCAAATCTGATTGTCCCATGTGTGAGTGAGTGTAATGTATTTCACACCTTTATCTGCAAGAGTCTTCACTTTTGTGATATCTTTGCCTATGCCGAGCCCGTTTTCCACACCCAGGAAAATCGCTTTCTTACCTTCGGCTTTCAGTCGCTTCACATCCTTGTCGGAGAGGGCAAGACCGCACAACTGCGAATTCTTGTTGATTTGTTGCATCGTCACATTGAAGAGTTCCAATGTGCGATTCCAAGCCACATTATAAGTTTCATCGTTGAGAGGTTTTGCTACGTGTTGTTTTTTGCCATCCTTCATGACAGTGTTCTCTGAACTCACCCATGCAGCGAAAAATTGCGAATCGAGCATACCTTCCTGCATCTTAGCAAGGTTCACGCAGTTGTCGCTCCTTTCGCCCAATTGTGCTTCGCCTTTGACAAAACAGAGTGGGGCGTCGGTATGGCTGTCGACAGAGAGAATGCGAGAGTGGATGTCTTTCGCCTTCTTGAAAAGTTTTGCTTCGCCAAGGAAGAAGTTGAAAATCTTGTTCATGTCTTTGTCTTCACCCTTGAATCCTTCGGGATGCCACTGCACACCAATGATGCGGCGAAGAGGGTAGAAGTCGATGGCCTCCACCACGCCGTCGCTACTGGTGGCATCGAGGTGGGCGCCCTGTGCAAGTACATTGACTGACTGATGATGGGCACTATTGACCTCTAAAGTTGATTTTCCAATAATCTTTGCAAGCATACTGCCGTCGTTAATCGAAATGGAGTGGATGCGTTTTGCCCCGGCAGTAACACGGTGGCTGATGCTCTTGTCGGCCACTTGCGATGGGATGTCTTGAATTAGACTACCACCAAAGGCCACATTTAGCATTTGGCATCCACGGCAGATTCCGAGCATAGGGATGTTGCGATTGGCGGCGAGGCGAATGAGCTTCAGTTCGTTCACATCGCGTAGTGTGTCAACCGATCCGAGTTTTTCGTGCGCCTTCTCGTTGAAGTATGACGGGTCGGCATCCACACCACCAATCAGCAATAGTCCATCTATATCTTTCACCACTTCTGCCAGGTAGGCAGTGGTAGTGTCGACGGGGATGATGAGTGGCAGACCACCAGCACGGATGATGGCATCGTAGTAGGTTTTACTAACAACTGAAGTATTTGTCCCTGTAGAGGCTGTGAGGCCTATAATTGGGCGTCGCTGGCTTGTTGGTGCAATATTTGCAGCATCTGCTTCTTTATTGACTTGATCCAACGCCGCAGAGTTTTTCTGACTGTTGCCAAGCAAAGTGATGGTGAAAGCGAAAAATATTGCGAGTGATATTTTTTTCATATTTTTGATATTTTGAAAATATAAAAATGGAGCTTATTCCGAAAAAAGCCCAGTTGTATTCTTTTGTTTTTACCAAACGCCGTATTGAGAGCGCGAAGCATCTATACGGAGAAGGATGAACAGCAAAGTGGTGAATCCCCAGAGCGATGAGCCTCCATAACTGAAGAATGGAAGCGGGATGCCAATAACTGGGCATAGCCCGAGCACCATGCCCACATTGATGCTCAAGTGGAATATGAGGATTGAGGCCACACAATAGGCGTAGACTCTGGCAAATGCTGTATGCTGACGCTCTGCAATGGTGATGATTCGGAGAATCAAAGTGACGAATAGTGCAAGCACGGCAACCGAACCGGCAAACCCTTGTTCTTCACCGATGGTGCAGTAGATGAAGTCGGTGTGCTGTTCGGGCACATAACCAAATTTAGTTTGGGTTCCATTCAAGAAACCTTTGCCCCACAGACCTCCCGAGCCTATTGCAATTTTACTTTGGTTCACATTATAGCCTTGTCCTTTCACGTCGTCTTCTATGGCAAGTGCCACTTTGATACGCATTTGCTGGTGTGGCTTCAGCACCTTGTTGAAAGCGAAATTCACAGTAAACAGCAAGCACAAACCGGCAATGGCAAATCCAATCGTAGTGAGAATCCTGCTGTTGTTGATTCTGATAAATTCCCACGCAAGATAGATGAGTGAGATGATGATAACGGGGAAGAAGAAAAGATATCCGTGAATATCGAATCCAAGAAAATGTGCACCGACAGCAAGCGCTCCCGAGCCCAAATAGCCCAGCGCCACATTTCGTGCGGCAAAATGCGAACTGCAGTAGATGAAGAGCATCCCCACGATGATGACCATCAGAATGATGAACACACAAAATTCGCCTACTGTGATGCCCATGAATGGAATTGTGGAATATTTGAGGGCTACGACGAATATCACAATAGCCGACAAGCCAGCAAAGAGAACCAAACCTGTCAACCCTTCGCGGTAGAGCACAAATATGAAAATAGTGTAAACCAGTGCCGACCCTGTTTCGTTCTGAAGGATAATCAGCATAATTGGCAAGAGAATCATGCCTACGGCAATGGCTATGTTTTTGGTCGAATTGAGGCTGAAGCCATATGTGCTAAATAATTTTGCCAGCGCCAGCGCCGTGGCAAACTTCGCAAACTCCGCTGGCTGAAGGCTTACAGGACCCAATACAATCCAAGAGTGCGACCCCTTTACGTTTGGTGCGATGAATATTGTCAGAAACAGCAATATCATCATGCCTCCGTAGATGGGGTAGGCGTATGCTTCGTAGAACCGTCGGTCGATAAGCAACAAGGAGAATCCAAGGCATAGCGACAGGATAATCCAGCAAAACTGCTTGCCAGAATAAGTGTCGAAACTAAATAGGCTGGTCTCTTCAAAATTGTATTTTGCTGCATAGATGCTGATAGCTCCATAAATGGTCATTACCAAATACAGCAGAAGTGTAAACCAGTCGAGCGACTTAAAAATGCTATTTTCGTTACTGCTCACGTTGATTAATTAATTCTTGAGTTCATCATATGACTTTCCATATCTTTGCGTTTCACTTCGCCCTTAAGATATTTTTCCATCATCAAACTACCGATAGGCACACCATAGTCGGCACCAAAACCACCGTTCTCTACATAAACGGCAATTGCTATTTTCGGATTGTTCATTGGGGCGAATCCCATGAATGCAGAGTGGTCGCGGCCATGAGGGTTTTGTGCTGTACCGGTCTTGCCGCAAACTTCAATTCCTTCCAAGTTAGCCTTTCTACAGGTACCGCCTGTGACAGCTCCACGCATGCCCGCAATGACTTCGGCATAATACTTTTGGTCGATTGTTGGAACTCGCTTGGTCTTGAACACTTTAAGAACGCCCACACCTTCGATGTTTTTCACAATGTGGGGAGTGTAGAAGTAGCCGCGGTTGGCGATAGCTGCACATAGGTTAGCAATCTGAAGAGGTGTTGCCAAAACCTCGCCCTGACCGATTGACACAGAGATAATGGTGTTAGCGTTCCACCCGCCCTTGATATGTTCGTTGTAGTATTTAGAGTTGGGAAGGAAGCCTCTGCTTTCGAAAGGCAAGTCGATACCAAGTTTTTTGCCATATCCCAATGATACAAGATGATTTTTCCACACCTCAAATGCGTCAGCCACTGTGCCGTACTTCTTGTTGTTGAGCATATTACGCAAACCCCAACAGAAGAACGCATTACAAGATGTGGTGAGAGCCGGACGCAAATTTAAAGGTGCAGAGTGGCCATGGCAGCCCACACGCATACCTTTAATAACAAATCCATGGCTACAAGGATACATTGTGCTTGGTGTGATGATACCTTCTTGTTGCAGAATTAGACCTTGCGAGGGCTTGAATGTAGAGCCAGGAGGATATGCAGCTTGAATTGCACGATTAAAAGTTGGTTTATCGTTGTCTCTAAGCAATTGAACATAATTTTTACCACGATCTTTACCAACAAGGAGTTTTGGGTCGTAGGTTGGCGAAGTGACCAACGCGAGTATTTCTCCAGTAGCGGGTTCGATTGCAACAATAGCACCTCTTTTTCCCCGCATCAGTTGCTCTCCATATGCCTGCAGGTCTAAATCAATGCCCAAGCGGAGATTGTGGCCTGCTTGAGGTTTGATATCGTGTTTGCCATCTTCGTAATGGCCCTTGATTCTTCCCACATGGTCGCGGATAAGAATTTCTTCACCTTTCACTCCGCGGAGGTATTTTTCATATTCTTTCTCCAGCCCCATGTCGCCTATGTAGTCGCCGGGGTTGTAGTAGTCGTCTTTTTCTGCTTCCTCTGCGTTTACTTCACGAATGTCACCAAGAATGGAAGCTGCCACAGGCTGCGTGTAATCACGCATAATGCGTTGCACGATAGAGAATCCAGGGAAGCGATAAAGTTTTTCTTGAATTCTGCCATAATCCACTAGGTTGATGTGTGCGAGGAAAACCTGTTCGCTGTAGAAGCGTTTGGTTTCTTTCACTTTTTCGAGCCGCTCATCGAATTCTTGACGGGTGATTTGAAGTGTGTTGCAAAAATCTATTGTGTCGAAAGGCTTTACGTCTTTCAGAATCACAGTAATGTCGTAGGAAGGTTGATTATATACTATCAACTTCCCTTTTCGGTCGAAAATAAGTCCTCTCGAAGGGTATATCATTTTATGCACATAAGCGTTGCCTTCCGACTTGTCCTTGTAGGAGTCGTCGACAATTTGTAGCATAAAGAGCCTTACAATGTAGATGCACACGAGCACTACAATGAAACCTCCAATGACATACTTTCGTTTCTCTAAATTGTAGTCTTTTCTCATGGGTGGCTATTTATGTAGTTGACCTTTGTTATGACCTTTTCTCACGACGAGTGTCTACCAAACTGTCGATGCCATAAATGAGGATAAGCGATAACACGAAACTACAAATCACACGAGCAATGGTGAGCAACACATTGTGGAATGTGAATGCTTGAATAAAGAATATCAGGAAGCAGTAGATGAGCATAAGTGTACCCGCATACTTCATGTAGGTGCCGGTTCCGACACTTTTGCACGATGGGATAATATTGCTTGTTTCATCGTCGCGTGTAACGAATGCGTAAAACACCTTGGTGCGAATGGCCGAAACTAGAAGACAAGCCAAAGCGTTCATTCCTTGTGTGTTATTAAACATGTCGATGGCAAGGCCTGAGAAAAATGCAATAGTGAACACCGCATTCAGCGACATGCTGATTGGCAATCTGAACAGAAGATAAATGAAGATAATAGGTGTGGCTACATTGAAGAGCATGATTTTGCTGAATATGACTTGCACCAATACCAGCACCACAAACAGTCCGATGAATTGAATAGTGTTCTTTGCCATTATTTTTTCTCCTCCTTCTTTGCACCACTCGGGTCGTTGTCTTTTGATTCCAATGCTTTCAGCTCAACACGCATCTTGTTGTTTAGCGCGCTCACATTTTTAAGTTGAGAGAAGTCGGTGCTCAATCTCACTTTCACCGCCATGAAATTGCTTGATTGAGTTTTGTCTTCGCCTTCCACGATGCCTACCATTATACCTTCTGGGAACAGTGCTGAATAACCGCTGGTGACGACGCTATCACCTTTAGTGTATTTTCCGTCACGAGGAAGTTCTGTCAAAGTTGCATAGCGATAGTCTTCGCCAATCCATTTGAGTGTGCCGAATTTGCCATTCTTTTTCACTTTGCAAGAGAGGCGAATGTAAGGGTTGATGAGCGAAATGATGCGGGCAGAGTGTTTGCCCACTACATTCACGATGCCCACCACACCATTGTGGCCTACAACGCCCATTTCTGGAACAATGCCATCTTCACTGCCACGGTCTATGGTGATAAAGTTGGCTGGTTGAGCCACGCTGTTGCTAATCACATTTGCCACTACATAGGTGAAGTCGGGCTTGCTTTTGGCAAGTATACCGGTAGTGTCGGGGATTTGGAGCTTATAGTTGTTCAACTGTTTTTTCAATTGGGCCACCTCCAACTCCAATTCTGTGTTGCGTGCTTGCAAATCTTCGTTGACTGATTTAAGACCAAAATATGAACTGATGCCACTATAGCCTTCATACACGGTGGAACTTATGCCATTGGCCGATGAAAGGTAAACACTTTGCTGATAGGGATTGGACCTGAAAAGCAAAATGCAACTGATAACTACATAGATGATAAACACAAACCAGGGGACGTGTTTAACTAAAAATTGAAGTAGATTATTCATAAAGATTATTACTTCGCTATGCTGAAAAGTATCACACCTATAGATACGCATAAGAAGGCAATGACGAATCGTTGCCTTCCTGTGCGATCAAGATAATTCTTTGACGTATTATTATTGCTTCAAGAACTTGAAGTGCTTGATGTTGCGCAATGCCACACCCGTACCCTTTGCCACAGCGTGCAATGGGTCTTCTGCCACATGGAATGGAATACCAATCTTGTCGTGCAGACGCTTGTCAAGGCCGCGGAGCAATGCGCCACCACCAGCCAAGTAAACACCGTTGCGAACGATGTCGGCATAGAGTTCTGGTGGAGTTTGTTCAAGCGCGCTGAGCACTGCTGCTTCAATCTTTGAAATTGACTTCTCGAGGCAGTGGCAGATTTCTTGGTATGAAATGGGAACCTCCATTGGAAGTGCAGTCATCTGGTGAGGACCATGTACCACAAAGTCTTCTGGTGGGTTGTCGAGTTCAGTAAGTGCAGAACCTACATTGATTTTGATGAGCTCGGCAGTGCGTTCACCAACTTTCACATTGTGGGCACGACGCATGTGTTCCATAATGTCTTCAGTGAGGTCGTCGCCGGCAATGCGGATACTCTTGTTGCTCACGATGCCACCGAGAGAGATAACGGCGATTTCAGTAGTACCACCACCTATGTCAACAATCATGTTGCCTTCAGGAGCAAGTACGTCAAGGCCAATACCCAGAGCAGCTGCCATTGGTTCATAAATCATATATACTTCACGTCCACCTGCGTGCTCGCTTGAGTCGCGTACGGCGCGAATTTCAACTTCTGTAGAGCCAGAAGGAATGCAGACAACCATTGTGAGCGATGGAGACATCCAACCGTTTTTGCTGCTCACTTTCTTAATCATACCGCGGATCATCATTTCTGCGGCATTGAAGTCGGCAATCACACCGTCGCGCAAAGGACGGATTGTGCGGATACCTTCGTGCACCTTTCCGTGCATTTCGCGAGCCTTTTCACCGACAGCAATCATTTTGCCAGTCTTAGCGTCTTGAGCGACAACAGATGGCTCATCAATCACGATTTTGTCCTTGTGGATAATGATCGTGTTAGCTGTACCCAAGTCGACAGCTATTTCTTGTCTGAATGAGAGAAATCCCATAGTTGTGTTTTCTTATTTTTTAAATATTAGTGTTTGAAGTGGCGAACGCCAGTCATGACCATGGCCACCCCGTTGTTATTACAATATTCAATGCTTTCGCCATCACGAACTGAACCACCAGGTTGGATGACAGCATCCACACCTTCTTTGTGGGCAATTTCCACACAGTCGGCGAATGGGAAGAAAGCATCGCTGGCCATCACAGCTCCATGCAAGTCGTGCTTGAAGTTGTGAGCCTTCTCAATAGCATGCTTAAGTGCATCGACACGTGAAGTTTCGCCCACGCCACTTGCAATAAGCATTTTGTTTTTAGCAAGCACAATAGAATTGCTCTTGCTGTGTTTTACCACTTTGTTGGCGAACAACAAGTCGGCAACTTGTTCTGGAGTCACCGCCTTAGTGGTGCATTGTTTCAACTCTTCAGGAGTTTCAACATGGGTATCGCGTTCCTGAACAAGGGCACCATTCAAAATCGTGCGGCATTGCATTGCAGGAACTTCGAAATCCTTCATAACGAGGATTACGCGATTCTTTTTCTGCTTCAAAATTTCGAGGGCTTCATCGGTGTAGCTTGGAGCGATACATACTTCAATGAACACCTTGTTCATTTCTTCGGCAGTGGCAGCATCAATTTCGCGGTTGGTTACATGTACGCCACCAAAGGCACTTACAGGGTCGCCAGCGAGAGCTGCGTTGAATGCGTCAACAAGCTTTTCTCTTGAAGCTAAACCGCAAGCGTTGTTATGCTTCATAATCACGAATGTGGTTTCGTCGAAATCCTTGATAAGGTTAACGGCTGCATCAATGTCGAGCAAGTTGTTGTAGCTGATTTCTTTACCGTGGAGTTGAGTGAACATAGCGTCGAAATCTCCGTAGTAGAATCCCTTTTGGTGAGGATTTTCGCCATAGCGGAGAGTCTTGCTTCCATTCACAGGAAGGCGAAGAGCGCTATTGTCTTCTCCATCGAAGTAGTTGAAAATGTGGCTATCGTAGGCACTTGATACTGCAAATGCTTCCTTAGCAAACCAGCGGCGTTGTGCCAAAGTGGTTTCAGCATTGCCGTTTTCTTTAAGGGCATCTACGAGTGGCTTATATTGTGCCTTAGAGGCCACGATCACTACATCGTTGTAGTTTTTAGCGGCTGCACGGATAAGTGAAATGCCACCGATGTCGATTTTCTCAATAATTGCAGGTTCGTCAGCGCCGCTGGCAACTGTTTCCTCAAATGGATAGAGATCAACGATTACGAGGTCGATTTCAGGAATATCGTATTGTGCAATTTGTTGTTGGTCGCTTTCGTTTTCGCGACGGTTCAAAATGCCACCAAACACCTTTGGGTGAAGAGTTTTTACACGGCCACCCAAAATAGAGGGGTAGCTTGTGAGGTCTTCAACGGCTTCACATTCGTAGCCAAGTTCCTGGATGAATTTTTGTGTTCCACCAGTAGAGAGGAATTTTACACCGTTGTTGTTTAACTCTTTCAAAATGTCTTCAAGACCGTCTTTGTGAAAAACGGAGATGAGAGCGGATTTAATTTGTTTCTTATCAGCCATAATTGTTTGTTAATTGGGCTTCATCAGGCATGATTCTGAAAAACAAATAATGCTTATGAATCAGCCGAGTCTGCCTATTTGTGCAAATTAGAATACAAAATTATTAAAAAATGAGCAATTAAGCACAATATTTCCTCACATTATTTAATAAAAATAGTGAAAATTGCACAAATAAACAGATTCTTGAGAATGGATAATGTTTCCACCTCCAAAAGAACAAACAGAAAGATGTGGAAAAATAGGAAAAAATTGTTGGCTACGGTGAAGTGAAAGACATTTTAGAAGTGAAAAATCAGTCTTAACAGTTGTGAGGTGAAAGAAATAGAGTTAGAGAACAACTCAAGAGTGAACCACAAAGATATTATTGTGCCAAACCCACATGTCAGAAGTTCGTCTAACTCTATCGATGGTGCAAATTTATTACAAAGAGTTGAAAATACAAAATAAATAGAAGAATTGTCATGAGTAATAAAGGCGATGATGGTGACTCAACAACGAAAGGTTATTTATTCAGTGAGGGAAATTCAATGAAAAAGTACAAACACCCGATGCGGATTTTAGTAAGGTTCAAAAGAATATTGATTTCGCAAAGGTAGGTAGGGTGGTGATAGTGGCGTTTTTGTGACAGAATGGCGTGTTTTGTCAGTGTTTTTGGTTGGGTATGCGAGTTGCTATTAAGGCAATTGAAAGGACATGTGAAATAACGCATGAATTAAAAAATGAATTTTCAAAATTTTACCATCAAATCGCAAGAGGTTGTGCAGAAGGCTGTGCAGATTGCTCAAAGTAATCAGAATCAGGTATTAGAGCCTGTGCACCTCTTGAAAGCGGTGATGTCGGAAGCAGATTCTGTAGTGAAGTTTGTATTCCAAAAGCTTGATGTTGCTGCTACCATGATTGAACGCTCTCTTGATGAGCAATTGAACCGCTTGCCAAAGGTGAGCGGTGGAGAGCCATATCTTAGCTCTGATGCCAACAAGGTGTTGGAAAAAGCCAATGCTTTTGCTGTGGAGAATGGCGACCAGTATGTGACTGTTGAAGCTATTTTAGTTGCACTTCTCTCTGTGAACTCTGCTGCGAGCAAGATTCTGAAAGATGCTGGGGCAACAGAAAAAGCCCTGAAGGCTGCTATTGCAGAACTTCGTCAAGGAAAGAAAGCCACAGGGCAAAGTGCGGAAGAGCAATACAATGCTCTGAAAAAATATGCCATCAATCTTTGTGAACGAGCTCAGCAAGGCAAGCTCGACCCTGTGATTGGCCGTGATGATGAGGTGCGCCGCGTGCTTCAAATCCTGAGCAGAAGAACTAAAAACAACCCTATATTAATAGGTGAACCTGGTACAGGTAAGACCGCTATTGTAGAGGGACTTGCACAACGCATCGTTAGAGGTGACGTACCAGAAAACTTGCGCCAAAAGCAACTGTATTCTTTGGATATGGGGGCATTGATTGCAGGGGCGAAATACCAAGGCGAATTCGAGGAAAGGTTGAAAGCTGTGATTAATGAAATCACAAGTTCGCAAGGCGACATTATATTGTTTATCGACGAAATTCACACCCTTGTTGGTGCAGGCAAAAGCAGTGGCGCAATGGATGCTGCCAATATCTTGAAACCGGCACTTGCCCGTGGCGAGTTGAGAAGCATCGGTGCCACCACGCTCGATGAGTATCAAAAATATTTTGAACAAGATAAAGCGCTCGAGCGCCGTTTCCAAGTGGTGATGGTGGATGAGCCTGGAGAGGAAGAATCCATAGCCATACTGCGAGGCTTGAAGGAACGATACGAAAATCACCATAAGGTGCGTATCAAAGACGACGCCATTATTGCTGCCGTGCAGTTGAGCCAACGATATATCAGCGACCGTTTCCTCCCTGATAAAGCCATCGACTTGGTGGACGAGGCTGCTTCTAAGTTGCGCATCGAAATGGACTCTGTGCCAGAGGAATTGGACGATATATCTCGCAGGATTATGCAACTTGAAATTGAGCGTGCAGCAATCATGCGCGATGGAGATGCTCAGCGTATTTCGCAAGTAGAAAAGGAAATAGCAGAGCTTAAAGATGTGGAGAGTGGATATCAGGCTAAGTGGAAGAGCGAGAAGGAATTAATCAACCGCATTCAGCAAAACAAAATCGATATCGAGCAGTTGAACTTTGAAGCTGAGCGTGCTGAGCGCGACGGCGATTATGCTCGCGTTGCAGAGATTCGCTATTCTCTTATCAAGCAAAAAGAAGACGAGAACGCATCAATTCAACTCCAACTCCGTTCGATGCAGGGTGAAACGGCTATGATTAAGGAAGAGGTTGACAGCGACGACATTGCCGAAGTGGTTTCGCGTTGGACTGGCATCCCTGTTACCCGTATGCTTCAAAGCGAAAAAGATAAATTGCTCCACCTTGAAGAGGAGTTGCACAAGCGTGTGATTGGACAAGATGAGGCCATAAGTGCCATCTCCGATGCCGTTCGTCGAAGCCGTGCTGGTTTGAACGACCCTCGCAAACCAATAGGTTCGTTTATCTTTATGGGTACGACTGGTGTGGGTAAGACTGAGTTGGCAAAGGCTTTGGCTGAATATATGTTCAACGACGAGAATATGATTACTCGCATCGATATGAGTGAGTATCAGGAGAAGTTCAGTGTCACTCGTCTGATTGGCTCTCCTCCAGGATATGTCGGTTACGATGAAGGTGGCCAGCTCACCGAAGCCGTTCGCCGCAAGCCATATTCTGTGGTGCTATTCGATGAAATTGAAAAAGCACACCCCGATGTGTTCAATATCTTGCTTCAAGTGCTCGACGATGGCCGACTCACCGACAACAAAGGTCGTACCGTCAATTTTAAAAACACGATTATCATTATGACCAGCAACTTAGGCAGTCAGGTGATTCGTGAACGATTCGAAAACTTGAATGCTCAGAATAGGGCAGAGGTGATAGAAAGCACTCGCACTGAGGTGTTTGCATTGCTGAAAACCCAGATGCGGCCAGAGTTCTTGAACCGAATTGATGAAATCATCATGTTCACACCTCTCGATGAACAGGAAATCGCTGAAATTGTTCGCCTGCAGGTTAAATCAGTAGCAAAGATGCTGGCAAAGAATGGCATCACTATGGAAGCCACAGATGCTGCAATAGAATTCCTGGCTAAAGCTGGCTATGATCCTGAATTTGGCGCCCGCCCAGTGAAGCGCGTAATTCAAAATATGGTGCTGAACCAGCTGTCGAGAGATATCATCGCCCAAAATATCGACAGGGAAAAGGCTATCATTATCGACAATGTGGGCAATGAACTGGTGTTCCGCAACTGACGACAATCCCAGGAAGTGCATCAGGGCAAGGATAAGCCTCTAATGAATTTTCAGGGATACCCTAAATCCTATAAAATACAAGAATCCCGCTTTCTCGTGAAGGCGGGATTCTGTGTTATATTATGTGGAAGAAATTACTTGGTAAGGGTAATCACTAAAGTTGCAATAGAAATTGCGGTACCGAGAATACTTGTTCCGAATGCCCATGCTGGTGGAATTGACCATGAAGAACGTTGCTTGGTGGCATTTGGTTCAACGTAAATCACATCGTTTTGACGAAGGTTGTAAACAGGAGAAACAAGAATGTTCTTGTCGGTGAGGTTTACGCGTTGCACTTCGCGGCTGCCGTCTGCATTGGTGTGGATAACGAGGATGTTATCGCGACGACCATGGATAGTGAGGTCGCCTGATTGCGCGATTGCTTCAAGAATAGTGATGCGACCGTTGGCTGCCTTGATTTGACCAGGGTTGTTCACTTCACCCATTGTGTAAACATGGAAGTTTTGGAAGCGAACTTCTACACCAGGTTTTTCAGTGATGTAGCGAGGATAAATTTGCGAACAAATATCTGCTTCTACAGCACTTTGGGTTTTTCCGCCCACTTTGATTTGGCCAAGCATAGGGAACTCAATATTGCCATTGTTGTCCACGAGATAGTAGTACATTGGGTTTTCAGTGTTGCTGGTGTTTGATTTACCAGTTGCCACCATCTCTGTTTTGTTGAAGAATTTAACCAATTCAGGGTTGGTTGCCGACACATTGATTTGCAGCATGTCGCCAGGCATAATCACTGGGTCGTTGAGTTTTGCTGTTGCTTTGAGCACTTCTGCAGGAAGGGTTTCTGCATTCTGCATGTAAGTGATGTCTTGAGGAGTTTGGCAGCTTGCCAAAGCAATGGCGATGAAAGCCATTGAAAGAAAATGTTTGATTTTCATATTGCGTAAATTGTGTTGTTTGATAGCAATTTGGAATTGATTTGCAAATTTATGAAAAAAAACAAAGAATGCCAATATTAGTTGAAATATATCATATCGAAGTGTCACATTTTGTACTGTTGGCGAAGAATCATTACTTTTGTGTGAAAAATGTAAATTATGAAGCAAAACATACCTATTGAGACGCATCCGTTTCCGCCATTTCTCCCCGAGGGAGCGCAGGTGCTGATGTTGGGAACATTTCCACCGAAGCCCAATCGGTGGGCGATGGAGTTTTTCTATCCCAACAAAACGAATGACATGTGGAAAATAATGGGCCACATCTTTTATGCCGACCGCTACAAGTTTTTTGATGCAGTGTCGAAAACATATCGTCTTGAGGAACTGAAAGCTTTTCTTGAGGAGAAACATATCGCGCTATATGACACAGCCACGCGTGTCCGACGTCTAAAGGACAATGCAAGCGACAAGTTTTTGGAGATTGTGGAAACCATTGATTTAAAGGCGTTTTTCAAGGTTTGCCCCACGCTGAAAGCTGTTGTGACAGCTGGTGAGAAAGCCACAGGTGTGATAGCTGAAATGGCTAATGTTGAAACTCCCAGAATGGGCGAAATGGTGGAGTGTGAATTTGCCGGTCACCGGTTCAAACTGTTTCGTATGCCGTCGTCATCTCGTGCCTATCCATTGGCTTTGGAGAAGAAAGCCGAAGCCTATGAGGCAATGTTTCGCGAGTTGGGTTATGAAATTTGAACGATTATTCGTAATTTTGCAGTAAATATTAAATATGCAAATGAAAAAGCAGACAGTTCAATTGCTCGTAGGGGCAATAATATTAGTGGCTTTAATCGCTTCAGTTGTTGTGTTTATGCCAAATTTAGATGCTCAAACGCTCTATAATTGGTTTAAAGACAATATGGGTTACACCCTGATATTCTTGCTGATGGCAGTTGAAAGTTCATTCATTCCATTTCCCAGCGAGATAGTTGTACCACCGGCAGCGTATTTTGCCTGCACAGGTGCTGGCAATGCCAATATGAATGTGTATATGGTAGTGGTGGTGGCTACACTCGGTGCGCTGTTGGGCGCTTGTATCAACTACGCCATATCGATGTTTATTGGCCGTCCTGTGGTTTATGGGTTTGCCAATAGCCGTATTGGCCACATGTGTCTCATCGATGCAGAAAAGGTGGAAAAAGCAGAGAAATACTTTGCAGATCATGGGTCAATTTCCACATTTTTAGGTCGCTTGATACCCGCCATTCGCCAACTCATTTCCATTCCTGCAGGTCTCTCGCGCATGAACTTTTTTAAGTTCTCTGCGTTTACCACACTTGGCGCAGGCATTTGGAATGTAGCGTTGGCGGCATTGGGATGGTGGTTGAGCACCTTCGTTGCCGAGGCGGATTTGTATGCACAATTAGAAGCGAACAACAAATATCTGACTTATGCAGGTTTTGCTTTGTTTGGACTAATCGTTCTGTACATTGCATATAAAGGTTTAAAAAGTACTCCTAAGAATAAATAATCAATTAATAGCGTAGTATGAAAGTATCTCCATCTCTTCTTTCTGCCGACTTTGGTCATTTGGCTGAAGAATTGGAATTTATCAACGAAAGTGATGCCGACATGCTCCATCTTGATGTGATGGATGGCGTGTTCGTTCCCAATATATCATTTGGTTTTCCTGTAATGAAATATGCAAGAAAACATTGCCACAAGCCATTAGATGTGCATCTGATGATAGTGGAGCCGCAAAAGTTTGTGAA
This sequence comes from Muribaculaceae bacterium, assembly GCA_024400895.1. Classification (GTDB taxonomy): domain Bacteria; phylum Bacteroidota; class Bacteroidia; order Bacteroidales; family Muribaculaceae; genus Sodaliphilus. The sequence continues at coordinate 19,474 of JAKSMA010000008.1, forward strand.
TGAAGTGCGCGATTGCGGTGCTGAAATTATGACAGTGCATTACGAAACATGTGTGCACCTAAACAGAGTGATTCAGCAAATCCATGATGCCGGAATGAAAGCAGGCGTTTCGATAAACCCTGCTACACCAGTCTGTATGCTAAAAGATATTGTCAGCGAAGTGGAACTGGTGCTCTTGATGTCGGTTAATCCTGGTTTTGGTGGTCAGAAATTCATCCCCGGAACACTCGATAAAGTAAAAGAACTTCGCCAACTTATTACCGAAAAGGGAAGCAACGCTCTGATATCAATCGACGGAGGCGTGAATGCCGAAGTCGAGGCACAGTTGGCTGAAGCTGGTGTCGACATGGTGGTTGCTGGAAACTATATCTTTAAGGCTGATGACCGCGGTGCAGCAATTGCAGCGTTGAAAAAGTTATAGAAATTTCTGGCGGAGTATTTTTGCCCAGTCCGAAAAATTATGTAATTTTGTCCTCGCAAAGCGAAAAAATTGTTTTCGACCGATAATGGAAAGATGCCGGAGTGGTCGAACGGGACGGTCTCGAAAACCGTTGTACCTGTTTCGGGTACCGAGGGTTCGAATCCCTCTCTTTCCGCAAAATAATTATGGGAGGCTTTTTGAGCCTCCCATAATTATTTTATGCAAGAGAACGGCAAGAACGCTCAATTATAGGGTTCGTTATCGACGCAGTCGCTTTCGCAGTGAAACGGAGAAAGAATCCCTCTCTTTCCGCAAAAAAAGTAAGTCATCAGGCTTCCTTTTTTTCGTTTATAGGGATGAGGACAGCTTTTAATGCTGGTCTTTCCAGGGGAGATATACCTTTCTGATGAAATCAAGTGTGTGGAGAATGCGGTCTTGCTTGTACGACAATTCAATGTCGGAAGGTTTTTTGCACCATTTCTTGATGTCGAGGTTGATGAGCACCTTCATGTCCTCTCCTTCGCTTTCAATAAATGTAAATCCGTCGCTTTTGAGTTGGCGCTTTAGCGACAGGTATTCGTTTTCATCGGTGCATTTCACACAGTAGGGGAGCGACTTTTCATTGTGAACGAAAGCGCTTTCCAGTTTTTCATCGAAATGTTTGTAATATACTGCTTGCCACATGGTAGGTTGAATTTTTTGCAAAAATACCGCCGCCATGTGCCAAAAACTTTCACATGTGTGTGAACGAAACTAAAATGCCGCTTTTACAATCTTCTTGATATTGTCGGCTTTTCCCATTGTGTAGTAGTGGATGGCTGGAACGCCGTGTGCCAGCAAGTCGCGACTTTGTGCCGTGCACCATTCAATGCCAGCTTCGTATGCTGCTTCTTTAGTGTTTGTGGCTTTAATCTCATTTACAAGATCTTGTGGAATGTCGAGATGGAATGCACGGGGAAGCATTTCGAGTTGGCGTGCCACCGACAAAGGTTTCAGCCCAGGTATGATGGGCACAGTGATGCCGGCTTCACGGCAAGCCTTCTCAAAGTCGTAGAACTTCTGGTTGTCGAAAAACATTTGTGTAATGATGTAGTCTGCGCCCGCTTCCACTTTGTTTTTGAGGTGGGCGATATCTGTTTCAAGATTTACTGCCTCGAAATGTTTTTCTGGATACCCTGCCACCCCAATGCAGAAGTTTGTGCAGATGCCGTTTTTTACCGTTGGGTCGAGATAGGTCCCTTTGTTGAGGTTGGAAATCATCGTCACCAGCTCGTTGCTATGTTCAAAGCCATCGGCTTCAGGAATGAAGTAGCGTTGTCCTGTGATAGCATCGCCACGCAGTGCCACCACATTCTCAATACCCATGAAGTTGAGGTCGAGCAGTTCGCTTTCAATTTTTGCTTTCGATGCACCGCCGCAAATCACATGAGGAACAATCTCTACATCAAAATGTTTCATAATGGCGGCTGTAATGGCCAATGTGCTTGGACGCTTTGCCAATGTGTATTTTGTGAAAGTGCCATCACCGTTGTCGTGAAATTCAATTTCATCGCGATGGCATGTGATATTGATGAATGGGGGAGCCATTTCCATCAATGGTTCGATGCTTGAATAGAGTGTGTTCACATCGCTGCCTTTTAGCGGTGGCACGAGTTCGAATGATGCAAATGGCGAATTGCTGTTGTTGAGTATGTCGATGATTTTGCTCATAGTTGTTACAAGTTTTGGTTAAGATGTTTTTCCCCTTCCTCTTTTGTGAAACCACGCCGGCGGCAGTAGTCGTCGAATTGGTCTTGCCCGATTCTTCCTATGGAGAAATAGTGCGCGTCGGGGTGGGGAATCATCATGCCGCAGATGGCGGTAGATGGATTCATTGAGAAATTTGCGGTGAATCTCACGCCCACTGTCTGTTCACCACCAAGTGCATCCACCACCGTTTTCTTGAGGCTATGGTCGGGGCATGCGCTATAGCCAAATGCGGGACGAATCGCATTTTGGTCGGAGAACAGGACGTGTTGCAGATACTCTGCCGTTGCTTCAGTGATGCGAGCGCATAAAGCATGGTGCATCAATGAATTACCATCTGTAGTTTCGCGTTTGGTGTCGGTGGTAATACAGAATAAAACAATCGGTGAATTCTTACCCGCTGGAGGGAAAAAGTCGGACAGAGACTCGTGTTTTCCACTTTGCTGGCGAAGCATTGGCAGCACTGTGCCATCGGCGCATACAATGTCGTTTTGGCGAGAATGTGCCTCAGTGAATTTTACGCTTACCTTGAGCTCCACCTCGTCGTTCTTCACAAGTTGCTCAAGCAGTTGCTTCGCTTCGGCGAGGGTGGCTCTCGCTTCTTCTGAATCTTGTTGATTCGCACCGAATCCCCAGAAATGGAGTAGCATTCTCCAATCGATATCATCCAGCACGTCCTCCACTGTTGGCGTCGTAAATGTATGTGTCGCCATTGGTGGTGCTGGAGTGTATTTTGGCGCCTTTGAATTTGATTCTTCAAAAGTGTCCAATTCAATGTTTTTGCTGCGATATTGCTCACGTATCTGTTCTTGCTCGGCCTTCACATCACTGATTAATTTGCGAGGGTTTGCAATATATTTTTTTGCTAAAACTGATGTGCTCGACGCATCGTTGCCGTGAACGACTCCCGCAGAATATGCTGTAGCCAGTTTCACTGCAGTGTGTATCGGAGATGTAGTGGCACCGCCCACGAAAATAGGGGTGGTGAGCGACTCGCGTTCAAAGAGATTGCAAAGGTTCTCCATCTCCTTGAGTGATGGCGTTATCAAACCGCTTACACATACTATTGCTGGCTTTTCGCGTTTTGTGGCTTCAAGAATCACATCGTTGGGCACCATTACGCCCAAGTCGATAATCTCGAAATTGTTGCATGAGAGGACGATTGAAACAATGTTTTTACCAATGTCGTGCACGTCGCCGTTGACAGTTGCCAATACAACTTTAGGGCGCGAAATATCGCCAAGTGCTTCAGCATTTTTCTCTATCTCTGGCTGGAGAATGGCAACGGCTTGCTTCATCACTTTTGCTGACTTCACAACTTGGGGCAAAAACATCTTGCCTTCGCCGTACATCGCTCCCACATGTTCCATTCCTTGCATGAGCGGACCCTCGATGATAGCGACAGCACTCTTGTAGATATTGAGCGCCTCATTGATATCGTCGACCAAATAGTCGGTTATGCCTTTACTTAGGGCATAACTCAAACGCTCATCAATGCTCGAGTTTCGCCATTTCTCTTCTTTCTGAACAGCGCTTTTTTCTTGTGAAGCTCCTTTTATTGATTCCGCAATATTCGTAAGTCGTTCGGTGGCTTCATCGTCGGTGTTTAGAATCACATCTTCCACTGCTTTGAGCAATTGTGGCTCGATAGTGTCGTACACTTGAAGCATGCCGGGATTGATGATGGCCATGTCAAGTCCTGCTTTAATAGCATGGTAGAGAAATGCAGAATGCATTGCCTCACGCACGGGATTGTTGCCACGGAAAGCAAACGACAGGTTTGATACGCCACCGCTGGTCTTTGCGCCCGGGAGGTTGCCTTTTATCCATTTCACCGCCTTGATGAAGTCGATGCCATAGTTTGCATGTTCTTCGATACCGGTGCCCACTGTCAGCACATTCACATCGATAATGATGTCTTGTGGAGGGAAATCCGCCTTTTGCGTAAGCAGATTGTACGCCCTTTCTGCAATTTGTATTTTTTTATTATATGTGGTTGCTTGTCCTTCTTCATCAAAAGCCATCACCACCACCGATGCACCGAAGCGCCGTATTTCTTTCGCTTTTTTTAGGAATTCATCTTCGCCCTCCTTAAGGCTGATGGAGTTGACAATGCATTTTCCTT
>JAKSMA010000080.1 GCA_024400895.1 Muribaculaceae bacterium
GGTAGGGAGCCATTCCTTTCCCCGGCCTACGCGTTCCGCTCCAACCGGGGTTATCGTTCGCTTTCGCTCACATATCGGGCCTCCAGCCCTTTTGCGCTGATTGCTTCATGACGAGCTGATAATCCGCTTGCACTCACATGCCGGGCCTTCAGCCCTATCGCGCCTGATTGAATCCTGCGAACTGGTAATACGCTTGCGCTCACCTATCGGGTTTTCAGCCTAATTATGCCCGTTTTTTTCCTACTGTTTTTTCTAATGGTTCCTATAATTTCAGACCGTTTTTTACGTTAATTATATATACACTGTTTTTTATCGTAAAGGGCAAAAATATGAAAGTACTGAAATTTGGAGGCACTTCGGTTGGAACAGCTGAAAGCCTTACGAATGTGAAACAAATAGTTAACGCTTGCAAAGGGCAAGTGATAGTGGTGGTATCGGCTTTGGGCGGGGTCACCAACCAACTGCTTCAAATGGCCGACATGGCAGAAGCACACGACGAGAAATGGGAGCAAGTGCTTGCCGAAGTGAAAGAGCGCCACATGAAGGTAATCGATGCTGTGGTGCCAGAAGAGCGCCAAGCACAATGCAAAGCTGTGATTGAGGGCTTTATCAGCGAAGGCCTTTACAGCTATTATGGCATGCTATTTGCCAACAGCCAGCTTCCCGCAGCCTACAAGGAACAGCTGCGCGACGCTATCGTGAGCCACGGCGAAATCATGTCGTCGGCCATCGTCACCAGCATGATTGACGGTGCAGTGCCTCACTATGCCCCCAACTTCATCAAGACTAAAGATGTGGACTATGAGCGCATTCTCGACAACCGCACTTTTGAATTGATTACCAAAGAATTTGGCGGCCGACTTGAGCCGGTGCATGTGACTCAAGGATTTATTGCTGAAGACTCTACCAACGGACAAAAAACCAATCTGGGACGTGGAGGCAGCGACTTTACCGCAGCCTTGATTGCAGCAGCTCTCGATGCAGAATCGCTTGAAATCTGGACCGACGTCGACGGATTTATGACTACCGACCCTCGTACCCATCCCAATGCCACTGTGATTCCGGAAATGACCTACGCGCAAGCACAAGAAATGTGCGAAGCGGGCGCTAAGGTTATCTACACCCCCACTCTCGGACCAGTGGCTATCAAGCACATACCGGTGTGGGTGAAGAACACCTTCAATCCTTCGGCACGCGGCACCGTGATTCTCGACCCTAAATAATACTCACAGCAAAACAAAAGCTTTCAATGATATACCATAGCACCAGCAATTATGATGTGACGGCATCGATTAGCGAAGCCATTCTGCACAGCTATGCTCCCGATGGCGGACAATATCTGCCTGAGAAGGTGCCTCTGCTGCCCAAGGCTTTTATGAAAAACCTTTGCAACATGACCCTTCAGGAGGTGAGCTACGCCATTGCCAACTATGCACTGCAAGGCGATATCGATGCCCAAGTGCTCCACGATGTGGTAAACGAGACGCTCAATTTCCCCATTCCGCTCATTGATATGGGCGACAACAGACATATACTTGAACTGTTTCACGGCCCTACGATGAGCTTCAAGGACATCGGCGCGCGCTTTATGGCCCGCCTGATGGCGCATTACTACACTGGCAATGGCAATCAGGAAATCAATGTGATGATTGCCACCTCTGGTCATTCCGGTGGTGCTATTGCCAACGGATTCTACGGCATAGAAGGCATTAATGTGTATATCCTTTACCCACAAGACCAGCTGAATCCACTCCAACGCGCACAATTTGCCACACTCGGTAAAAACATCACCGCCATAGAGGTGAAGGGCACAATCAACGACTGCAAAAACATGGCGATGCAGGCTTTCAACGACCCCGACTTGTCGAAAAAAATGCTACTCACAAGCGCAAAGAGCGTGAATATCGCTCGCCTGCTGCCTCAAATGTTCTTCTACTTTTGGGCTTACGGCCAATTGGCAAAACACGGCCACAATATGGAAGAAATCGTGGTGTCGGTACCTTGTGGCAATCTCGGAAGCCTTACCGCTGGCGTATTGGCAAAAGAAATGGGACTACCGATAAAGCGTTTTATCGCTGCCGACAACAAGAACGACGTGTTCACCCAATATCTGCGCACTGGAAAGTTTATGCCTCGCGAAGCAGAGCCCTCGCTTGCCATAGCCATGGACTGCGGAAATCCGCGCAATTTCCCTCGACTGGAAAAACTGCTCGGTGGCCACGCCGGCATGTGCCAAATCATGGAAGGATTCGCCTATAGCGACGAGCGAATTATCAGCACCATCGCCAACACATGGAATCGTGAACAATATCTTCTCAACCCTCATAGCGCTACGGCATACCAAGCACTTATCGATGGCCTGCGCCCTGGCGAAATTGGTGTGGCGCTTGCCACTTCACATCCGGCAAAAGCACAATTGGATGTGGAGAGTGCGATAGGCCAACCTGTCGACATTCCCGACGAGCTGATGCGTTTCTTCAATGGTTTCGGCCATATCACCACCATCAATTCGGGTTACAACAGCCTCAAGAAATTCCTCCTATCGCGCTAACCCACCATCCAAATAATCCACAAACAGGACGCAATCCCACCAAACGGCCCTCAAAACCGACAATCCCGTAGGGATTAGATATGTGTAGGCAGGTATGCAGAAACAATGAAATGGAGCGTAGCGCAATGGAATTGTTTCGAAATGCCTGCTACGATATGATGAATTATATGCATTCCAGCGGAATGCGACAACGCTATCAAAAAAAATGCGTAAATTTGCGCTATGGCAAACACTTATTTTCAATTATATATACATATTGTATTCGCCGTTTCGCAACGCGATGCAATGATTTTAGAACCATGGCGCGACGACCTATATCGTTATATCGGTGGCGCTGTACGCAACAACGAATGTGAACTGGTTGCCATCGGTGGCATGGCTGACCATATTCACATGCTTGTGCAAATGCCTCCTAAAATAAGCATTAGTGCATTCGTGCAATCCATCAAAATCCAAAGTTCGCGATGGGTAAACGAAAACCATTTCTGTAAATGTAGATTTTGTTGGCAAGAAGGTTTTGGTGCGTTCTCTGCCAGTCGGTCGCATGTCCCACAAATTAAAAATTATATCCACAACCAAAAAACGCATCACCAACAGAAAGCATTTTTGGAGGAATATTTAACCATGCTTGATGGTTATGGCGTGGAATATAGCAAAGATTATATTTTCAAGGAGATTTAATCGTTGATGTTGTCGCATTCCGATGGAATGCATAATTTGGAACGTATTAAAAGCAGGCATTTCGGAACAATTCCATTACGCTTCGCTCCATTTCATTGTTCCTGCATACCTGCCTACACATATCCAATCCCGATGGGATTGTCGCATTTTCACCCGTTGGCGATGGGATTGTCAGCTTACGAGCCGCCATGGCGGGGGCATTGTGGGCCGATGGGTTTGCGGGGCTTCTTTTTGGGGGCGGGAGCTGACGCAGCAAAGGCTGCTTCCATTGAGGAGGCAGCCTTCACTTGTTATATTTCTAATGTAGAGAGTTTTTCTGAAATTGATTATTTCACTTCAGCACCCATTACATTATACTTCTTGTCGCCAACGAGGATAAGAACTTGACCATTTTCCATCACCTTTTGAGCCTTAACAGTCTTAGCAACATTGATGTCGTTAACAGCAGTTGGTTCAACTGGACGAGAGAACTTGATAGTTGCGCCCATACTTCTGTCGTTAGGTGCTGCAAGATAACTTGAGAAACGGAGACCACCATATTGACTTGAATAAGCAAATACAGCGAATGGCTCGGTATAAATTGTTACATCATTACCTTCTTCAATTTGCAAACCTTCAAGAGCTGGCATGCCTGTTGGAGATGAAGCAAGGGTGTAATAGTACCATTTATATGCGCCAGTATCATCAGAATCCCAAACGATAGGTGAAAGCGAACCCATACCGAAGTTATAGTTTGAACCTTGACCATAATTTGTTGAGTATGCAATGCCTTCTTGACCAAAGGTTACATCACCATCAGCATTTACAGTATAGCTAACGTAACCATTTTCGATGCCATATACAACACCACCATTGCCTTGTTCATTTTCTTCAACACAGAGTGCATAACTAACTTCCACATTGTCGTCGTAGTCAAAAGCTTCAAATGTAGCGTTTGCTTTCTTAAGAACAACGGCTTTAGAGTGGTAAGGAGTGAGGTTATAGTTACCAGTGCTGTAATCTGGAATTGCACGGATTAAACCGTTACCAGTAGTTTGAACGAGATCACCATTTTCATTCATAGCGAATGTGATAGGAGTTCTCACAATAGTGTTACTGGAAGGATTCACATAGTCGTCAGCGTTTGCAAGAACAATTTTGCCATAAGTGGCGTGAGTGTCCATCACTTGATCAGGAGCTATGGTGAGCACGCCATCAGCAAAAGTAGCGTTAACAGGACATTCTTTGCCTGTGAAGCATGACATCAGATTTGATACTACGAAACTGCCATCTTCTGCTTGTTCAATAACAACTTCATAAGCAGCTTGCACCTTGTCGTTATAGTTAGTGTGCTTTGTGCCATAGTTGTTTGAGGTGGCAAGAACATAAGTGCCAGCCACATCCTTTGCATCAGCCTTAACAGCTGGAGCTTTCTTAGCCTTGTTTACGGCGACAACTTGAACTGGTTCGTTTGAAATTTCATCTTGACCAAACGAATTCACGAAATTTGACACTTGCTTTACATGAGCACTTGCAGCCATGCATGTGGCAACTGCTGCAACAAAGAGTAAAGATTTCTTCATAATGATTAATATTTGATGATTAATATTGAAAATTTTCGGATTAATAAATATTACTCCAAAATGATAAATCGCAAGATTTTTAAATCAAAAAAGAATAGAAAACCTTTATTTGAGCACAAAATTAAGAAAAATTGTTATAATCTGCAAATAAAAAATCACATAAATATCAAAAAAATCAATACTTACACAATTTATAAATAAAAAAGACTGCTTCAAATGAGGAAGCAGTCTTCACTTATATATAATAATGATTGGTCTTTTAGGGAAATTGATTATTTCACTTCAGCACCCATTACATTGTACTTCTTGTCGCCAACGAGGATAAGAACTTGACCATTTTCTACCACCTTCTGAGCCTTAACAGACTTGCTTTCGGCAACATCGGTAATAGAAGTTTGTACAGCTTTTTGAACCACGTGATAAACGAGCTTTGCACCTGGATAAGCTATCTTCACATAAGCTTCGCGTGATGCGGTGCCAGCAGGAAGAGGTTGAACATTCACCTTCAAGTAGCTCAAATAGCCAAATTCGCCCGACGACATATCATCTGAAACAGATGCGCCTACCCATGCAGGAACAGGGCTTCCGTCTTCAGATGTGAGTGTCATCTCTGCAGCTGGGTGGTAAGTGAACACTTCCACACTCTTTTCGCCACCTTCTTCATTGAAAGTAGCTTCGCCTGTTTCGCTCGAGTAGTTCCATACGAGGAAAGGATTTTCCACTTCCATCATCACTGCAGGAGCTGTGTAACGAGAAGTGCTGATATAGCTACCGCGGATACCCATATACACACCGTCTTTCTTCACATAACCAAGTTCACCCTTGCCTTCATCGAAATAGTCAGCACTGTAGAGGCTGGTGAAGTCGGTAACAGCTTCGGTATTATAGCCGGTTACTTCCACCAAAATTGGTTCTTCCACATTAAGAGGTGATTCGAGAGGGAATCTCATGATACCGCTGTATTTACCATTGGTTGAACTCTTTAAAAATTCTGGAGTGGTAAGAATCATTGCATTGCTCACCTTCAAGCTTACTGAAGCGATTTTTTCGCCAGGGGTCACTTTCACATAAGAAGTGCCGTATGCAGGAATTTCCGACAATTTATAGATGTTGGCCACGAAAGTAGCTTCAGCGTCGTCCGATGCCATTTGCAGAGATTGGAAACGAACACCCACTGCATTGATTGCATAAGGATGGGTTGGCTTTTCAACAGCCACAGCCATTGCATCGATGCCCAAAGTGTTGCGACCAAGCAAATTGCCTGCTGCTGCACCCGCATCATCCTTCACTGTTGCATAATAAGAACCTGCAGACACTGTTCCATCGCGGTTGCTCTTTGCGGCAAAGAATTTAGGGCTTGCCCATGCATGGCGAACTGTGGTGGTTGGTGACAACTGACCAGGATAGTTAGGATAAGTGCTAAGGGAACTTACATAAGCAGTGGTGCCATTGTTACCACCTAATTGATATACACTTGCGGTGTTGTCTGCACCTAAAACGGTGAGACGAGGCACTGAGTCGAGTTCAAGATTCCAGCTGTTGGTAAAAGCAACTGCAGATACCACTTGTGATTTAGGCTGCATGCTTTCTTGATACCATACTTTCCAACTGTGAACCGCAGCACCAGTTGAAGCACTTTCAAAAGTATAATCAGCATATGGATGCATCACCAAATATGGAGCATACCAAGAACTGTAGCTCGCCTTGCCTTCGGTGCTATAGCATGAGAGATAGAATGCGCCATCGGGGCGGTTGTACCAAGCCTTTACAGTAGCATTTGCACTCACTTTATGCTTATCTTCAGGAGCAAACTTCATAAAGCTCACTTCTTCTGCTGGATATTCTTCAGCAGTGAGAGCAGCCTTTGTGTTGAACGATGAGAAATCCACAGCAGCCGAACGCTGTGCAAACGATGTGGTAGCGAATGTGGCAGCTGCCACTAAAAGTAAAGTTTTTTTCATACTGATAAGTATTTTATTAGTGATTATTATAATTTCCTTTTTCATAGATTACAGAATAACTCTAAAATCTTTTCGCAAAGATAGCAACAAAACTAAAATAAGCAAAGTTTTTCAAGTATTTTTATTTCAATTTATCACACTTGCATTTCACACGGCTTATCAGGAAATCACCTAAAAAAGGTTCCCACAGCAGGAAAACCGCTGTGGGAACATCGCCGTACTTAGTATATCGTGTAATTTCTCTTATTTTATCCGAGAATCATGTTGATCAATGCTGTTACATCCGATACATTCACTTCACCATTGCCCTCTCCGTCCCCAACTTGCTCGCTATAGTCCGCTTCGCAAACAATGTTGTTGATAAGGGCTGTAACGTCCGACACATTTACAATGCCGTCGCCATCAATGTCGCCAGGCACCACTGGAGCAGGGTCGCCTTGGGTAAGCTTAAATTTCAATTCTGCACCTGGATACTCCATTTTCACCACACATTCACGTCCACTCACACCTTCAGGAAGTGGAGCCACGTCGAACGATACAGTGGTAAGGTGCGAATATGCTCCATTTTCAATTTCATCGGCATATTCCACAGTCACCCAATCTGGGAGGTCTACACCGTTTTCGTCAACAAAAAACCACTCATCACCGCCATGCCATGAAAAAACTTCTACATCATATTTTTCGCCAGCAGCTGGCACTTCGCGCTCACCGGTTTCTGAAGTGTAGTTATACACCATAAATGGACGTTCAGTGTCGATAAGAATTGTAACACCTGTGTAGAGAGCACCAGAAGTGAAGAAGTTGTTCATACCCCTATACTGATAAGTGCCATTCGACATCATGCGCTTAGCATAGCACAATTCGCCATGTCCTTCATCGTAGCCGTCGCTTGAGTAAAGCATAGTGAAGTCTTCCACATCATCCACATTGTAGCCAGTCACTTCCACGAGAATTGGGAAATCGATGGTAGGAGTCACGTCAAACACGATTCCGTCTTCTTCCACTTGCATTGGGAAAGAAAGAAGGCCATTTGAAGCAGTGAGTTTGTCGACAGTCACTTCACCTTGAGCCACAAGCTCGCCGGGAGTTACGGTTACGGATGATTCTGAATCAAATTCTGGAATTGTATCAAGGCGATACACCTTTGCATACAGAGTGACAGGTGCATTCACTTTGAGCATCTGGTAGCGAACACCCACATGGCGCAGTGCATAAGGATGACTTGGCTTTTCGAAAGCCATTGCCATACCATCTACGCCACTGAAGTTGCGACCATACCAGCGGCCTGTGGTTCCGCCTGAAGCATCTTTTGCGCCAGTCTTGTAATAAGAGCCAGCCAACTTGGTAAAGTCGCGGTTAGTGTTAGCCGCAAAGTATTTTGGAGAATACCACAAGTGGTTGGTGGCAGTGTTGGTAAACGCGTTTTCGTAGTCAACACGAGCGAGCAGACGAGAAATATATTCAGTTTCAACAGCCGATTTAGCAGAATTCAGCTTACCGCCCTTCAGTTGATAAGAAGATTGTTTTGTGCCATAAAATGCAAGAAACAGAGGAACGGTGTCAGTCTCGAGGACTAATTGTTCACGAACGAGGTCTAAATCGCTGGTAGTAGCCCATTCATAACCTTTAATTGCTCTGCTGTATTGATGGCTATACCACGCCCAAGATGTTGCATCAGTGCTCGCATTCTTATAAGTAATAGAGCTATAAGGCGAAGCATGTAAATAAGGAGTGTAGAGTGAAGAGAAAGAGGTGGGAACTGCGTTTTCATCCTTAGTAATGTAGGCGCCATAGAACACACCTGCAGGGCGATGATACCAAGCATATCCCATATCAGTTTTCACTTGGGGAGCTTTCTTGTTAGAGATGTAATGATTTTGAGCAGTTTTTTCAACTCCAAAATCAGCTGTAGCCAGCTCCATCACATCGGTTGTCATTGCTGGATTCACAGGCTTCAACTTTTGATCACTTAATCGGACACTTTGAGCCAGCATCGACGATGTGGCAAAAAGAGCAGCTGTAAAAAGTAATGATTTCTTCATACGCTAAATACTTTAATTGTTCAACAAAATTTTTGCGGACAAGTTCCCCAAAAGATTAATATTTGCACAAAGATAAGCAAAATCTGTTACAATTTAAAATAATTTCACAACTTTTTGTTGCTATTTTTGCATTTCCCTACCCACCTAAATAATAATCAGGTTTCAACTAAAGCTAAATTTCCACCAAAAACCTCAATAAACAAAGGAGATTCGCCATCATACAAGAAAAGCGCAACTCAACAAAAAAAATCAAGAATTAAAGTCATCGGCATGCCGCTTCGCCCAGCGAAGAATTAAGGAATTATTTTTATCATGAACTACACACAACTGCTCCACAAATTAATTCTTTAATTCTTTAATTCTTGATAATCTTCTTGATTCTATCCTGGTATAATCTTTCTGTGAAATACATAAAAAAAGATGGGGCTGACTTCAACAGCCATCCCCATCCAGAAAAAATATGTTAAGAAACTGCTAATGTTTCTTTGGAAAAGCAATCTCCCATGAGGAGGATTACTTATTTTGTTTTGCTATCGGCATGCGAATGCGCGAGAACTAAAGAGATACAATTCGCAGCCTTTAGACTTTGACTTTCTGATTATTCACCAGCAAGAATGAGGTTGATGAGAGCAGTAACGTCAGATACGTTAACAACACCGTCTTTGTTGATGTCGCAAACTTCGTCGCTGTAATCAGCTTCACCAAGGAGCGTGTTAACGAGGCAAGTAACGTCAGATACGTTAACTATACCGTCTTCGTTGATGTCACCAGGAAGAACTGAAGGCTTTTCACCTTGAGTGAAGTGGTAAACTA
>JAKSMA010000081.1 GCA_024400895.1 Muribaculaceae bacterium
TGTTCATTTGCAAATCCGATTATGGACTGCAAAATTACAAATTCAAATCGTCGCACATGAAAGATTACTTCTAATAGACTATGTTTCAATAATTTCAAAGAACGATTTATCCACTTTTACGGGACAGTAGTGAAACATTATTGTTAACACTCTCTTGGACTAATGCCCAAAACGAGACGTATCTATTTTTTTTGCTTTCTTATCTTTGAACCCTCCAAATTTATAAATAAATTTAGCATATACCAAGCGAGAGTAAAAACTATTATCCATAATAAAATTTTGACCCTTATAGTCAACTGTAAGTTTTGGAGATGATGTGTTAAAAATGTCGTTACAATATACACTTAAAGACATTTTTTCTTTCGCAAAATTCCATTTCATCCCTGCGTTTACAGATGATATTGTGCCAACATCAAAAGTTCCTTGTATAACAGGGGATTGAATATTGGCATTTAACTCGAACAATAAATTTTTATTTACTACAAACGTATTGTCTATACACCCCATAAAAGCAAACTTTTCCCGATTAAAAGGTATGTTAAAAAAATCATCACATCGTTGATGTAAATACATTCCAACTCCTGTTAATCTTGTTTCCAGCCATTTACCGATGCTTATAGGCGCAATTATGTTAATGCCCGCATTTTGCATATAATTCCAATTCATGCTTTTATATATCAAAGCAAGCCTTTCCGTAGATTGATAAGGGACTTGGGCAAAGAAATCATTTGTATATGAATAAAATGCTCCTACTATATATTTTCTGTTATAAATGTATGTCGCATTCAAATTATAATTCGTAGAAGGTCGTATTCCAGGGGAACCGTGAATTTCAGAATAACCATCAATATAACTTATCGAAGATAACATAGACCAATATTTTGGATATGATTTATCTGTTGATAATCCCAATTGATAAATATGCTTTGGGTTTTTGCCATAATTGATAGAAAATTGTGGGTATAAAGCCCATTTTTGGTAGTCTCCTATTTTATAATACTCACCCTTTACTGAAGCACTAAAAGAAAGCCCTTTTTTAAATTGTTTAGAAGCAGAAAAGTACAAATCAGTTTTGTATTCTTTTAGTTTGGAATCTGTATTCTGCGCTTGATTTGCGGTTTCCGCTACATCATAAAATTGATAATCCCTATCGTATGAGTAAGTGTAGGATGCCCCATACCCGATAGTCCATCCATTTTTAATAGAATGACTTTGGTCTGCATATATTGCATATCTGTCAATTGTTTGCGCACTTCTGGAAGCAATCTTACCTATAGCCCCATTATTATAATCAATATTAAGATTTTGTCGGTCATCAGAATTATAATGCGTATAATCAATACCTACCGACAATCCAATCCCCAATCTTGAATTTAATGCAATATTGTGCATATTGGTGCTTGCATCCTTATTATTAAAGCTGTTCTGGAAATCACCAACTGTATGGCTCTGATTTTTTTTGTCGGGTGAAAGCATCGCCGTATAAGCAACATTTATATCATTCTTATCATTGAATTTATAATCAAATGATGTTCTTATATCGTGTTCCCAATACTTACTGCTTATTCTTTCCGTTTGATTTATATCGTATAACACGTCATGTAATGTATGGTGAGATTCTATTTCCGAGTATTGCATATTTTTCTTTCTGTTGATTCCATACATAACATCTAATGTCGTTTTAGGTGTGGCTACTCTTAGGTTTGCGTTTACTCCGCCATCACTAAAATATTGATTAGCATAATTTGCCGCAATTTCACCTTCAACGCTACTGTTTTTAGGACGTTGCATAACAAGATTAACGACAGCACCATTGACGTGATATTGTGGCGGGGCATTATAAATAATTTCAGCTTTTTCAACCCGATTCGCAGGCATGTTGTTAAGCATAGTATATAGTTGATCCATTGTTAGAGTGGAAAGTTTCCCATCTATCATAACTGAAACCTTATTGGCTCCGATAAGAGATACAGATGAACCATTTGAAGATATACCAGGTAATTTATTCAATAAATCCCAAGCATTATTTGCAATTTTTTTTTGAATTAAATTTTTTGTATCATATGTAAACTTACCATCTTCTACCTTAACATAAGGCTTTTGAGCAGTGACTACAACTTCTCCGATCTGATTATCACTTGAAACCATTTTTATTACTCCTACATTGTTGTCACGAAAAATTTGTTGCAGAGTTTTATACGCAATATGCTGTATTGTCAAAATAAAAGGAGTAGAACCTTGGGGAAATACAAATGTTCCATCTTCTTTTGAAATCACTGCATCAACAAAAGTAGAATCTATTGTTTGTAAAACAATAGTTGCACTGCCGATAGGGGTAAGGTTCGTGTCAACGACCTTCCCCTTAATCTCTTGCGCCATCATTTCGGTTGTTCCCGATAAAATTATAGCAATAAATATTGCCATTTTTTGTACTACGTAATTCTTCATATTGCGTATAGACATTATATAGATTTAATTGTTATATGACTCATTTTGTAACTGGTTCTGAAGTTGTGTAATCCACAAGCAATAAGAATCACCATATCTTCGAAACCGAATTTATGGCATCTAAATCGTTCTTTGACTTGTCAATGATAGTAGAATCATCTTTGAACTTCGTGGTAAAGTCGGTAATGTCCAGCTTAATTACAGGGAACTTGTTCAAGTACTTTTCAAAGGAAGGGTCGTGAGCAATCTCCAAATTCTCAAAAAGAGAACGAGAATCGCATGAACGGTCATAATAGGCACAAAGCATATTAGCCGCCATGGATTTACCAAAGCGACGAGAACGAGTTACACAACTGCGTCTTTGTTCTGTAAATAGCGTTCCGTTTATTACAGAGATAAGACCGGACTTATCAACGTACGTTGAGTTCAGCACCTGTGAAAAATCGTAATTACCTTTATTTATATATGTACCCATATTGATTATTTTTGATGAGACAAGCAGGACTTATTGGCGACCTTTGGTCGCAAAGGTAGTAAAAAAGTTGAATTATTAATCGTTTTATTATATAAACACCTATTATTTATATAACTTTAGTACATTATGCGTCAAATCAAGGAATTGTGCCATGTATAAAGGTCAGAAATAGGCATTGTCAAATCAGAAACTCCTTCTTGATACGTTGAACAGTACTGATACCTTTGCCACTCAGTTTTGCAACATCACGGATGGCATAGCCCTTGTTCAAGAGGGTAATGACTTCCTTATACTCTTCCCTCTTTTTATCCTTAGACTTATTGCTGCCAGCAGGTCTGCCGAGTTTACCTCCATTGGCGATATACTGTTTCCTTCCCGAATTCAGCCGGAAGGAGATGTTATCACGTTCCAACTGAGCACAGGTAGAAAGGGTTGCAAGCATGATAGGGGCAAAGATGGATGGTTTTCCATCATCACCAAGTAGTGTCAACTGCTCCTTCTGCATATAGATGTTAGTTCTATAGTCAACAAGTTCCTTCACAGTCTCAAGTACCTCGAAGGCATTTCTGCCCAACCTTGATAATTCGCTGACAAGGAGGATGACACCAAGCTGCGTACCGGAATCTGATACGAAGCTCTGTGCTTCCACCTTGCATCGTTCAATCGCCTCACGGAGAACTTGACGTTCACCGTTCTTTTTGGCTCCACTTATGTGCTCGGTGTACATCAAAGGGACTTTTGATGTAAATACGTTATAATGTGTTTATATATAGGTAATTAGAGGAGTGGAAAAGTGGTTGGTTTTTGCATTGTTAACGCCTATAAATGGAAAAGTTTACACAAAAAACAGGAGATTGAAACATTGATTTTTTCAATCTCATCAGAAGTGTGTGTTAATCGGACTCAAATTGGAATAATCGTTCTCCGTTTTATTTCCCACCAACACTTATGGGCCTGTAGACTTATTGACTTTATAAAATGCCGATTTGCCATTACATCCGCCTTACGTTGATTCCATTTTCGCAGTGAAGCTCTTTTGCGTATTGGCATATTTGTGTCCCCTTTTGTTTTGTTGTGGGGTTTTTTGTGGGGAGAAATCGGGGTAATGTGCAAAGAATTTGGTATCTTTGCAAGTTAAGAATAAATCTTTGGCTATGATAGAAGTTAAAAATATCATCAAGCGTTATGGCGACCTTGAAGTGCTCAAGGGCGTGAGCGTGAACATCGGCGATGGTGAAATCGTGTCGATTGTGGGTCCGAGTGGTGCAGGCAAGACCACTTTGCTGCAAATTATCGGCACTCTCGACAAGCCTGAAAGCGGCAGCGTGCTGTTTAACGGCACCGATGTGCTCGCCCTCAAGGACAAGGAACTTGCCCGATTCCGCAACCGCAATATCGGCTTCGTGTTTCAGTTCCACCAGTTGCTCCCCGAGTTCACCACCCTCGAGAATGTGGCAATGCCAGCCCTCATCGGTGGAGAGAAGCGTGCCGATGCCTTTGCGCGTGCCAAAGAATTGCTCGACTACATGAAACTTTCCGACCGCTTTGAGCATAAGCCAGCCCAACTTTCTGGTGGCGAACGCCAGCGTGTGGCTGTGGCGCGTGCGCTTATCAACAAGCCCGCCGTGATTCTTGCCGACGAGCCTTCGGGAAGTCTTGACACGCAGAACAAGCAGGAGTTGCACCGTCTCTTCTTCACGTTGCGCGACGAGATGAAGCAGACTTTCGTGATTGTGACACACGACGAATCGCTCGCAGGCGACACCGACCGTGTGCTCCACATGCGCGACGGTATGATTGTGACACCAGAATCAGAAAGCGAAATCATCGTGTGAAAACCGTTAGTGCCGATGCTCAAACGCTTCCTGACATACGCTGCTCTGCTTCTCGTGGTGCTTGCCGGTTTTTCGGCTTGCTCCAGTGAGGGCGACGGCCCTGTGGAAGAGCGCCGCTACGATTTCGTTACCTATCTCGGCTATGCCGATGGAGTGGCCAAGTGGCTGTATATTGGTCCCGAAGATAGCGGACAGACCGAGATGCTGGCGCAAATGGATGAGCCGGAGAAAATTAAGCCTGGCCAGCGGGTGCTGCTCAGTTACACAGCTCCCGACGCGGCGCACCGCATCAAGGTGTATGGCTATAACTATGGCAATGTGGCCAGCGATTCGCTCCGCGTGAATGTGAAGCCGGTAGACCAATACCCCAAGCACCCCATAAAACTGGGGGCGATATGGCGCACAGGCGACTACATCAATCTGCGATGCGAGGTGGAATACACGGGTAAGACGCGCGCCCTCTATATGATGGCCGACCGCGAAACACTCGACCGCGACACCATCGATGTGCACCTCATCCACGACCTCATCTCGGCAGAGGATACCTATTTCTGGCGTACCTGCTATGGGTCGTTCTATGTGGGGGCTGCCTACGGACGCAAAAACTGCCGCGCCATTCGCGTGCATTTGGAAGACTTGACTTATCCCACGGTAAAGACTTACGACTTTGGGATTAAAAAATAAACGCTATTAAACAGATTATTAACAAACTTAAAACCATAAAAAGAAAATGGCTAACAACGACAACAACCAACAACAACAAATTCAAATTGAAGTGCCTACCGAAGAAATGCAAGGCCGCTACGCCAACTTGGCTGTAATCACTCACGGACCAAACGATTTCTTCATCGATATGATTCTTCTTGCACCAAACACCCCTAAGGCTCGCGTGCAAAGCCGTGTGATTATGACTCCTGAAAATGCTAAGCAACTGATGTTTGCACTCCAACAGAATGTGCAACAATACGAAGCTACTTTCGGCGAAATCAAGCAACACGTGCCACAAAACGCTCGCCCAGCGCAAGGTGACATTATCGATTTCCCTCTTCCAAAGGGTCAGGCATAATTAGATAATCAGACGTTAGAAATTAGAGATTAGAAGTTAGAAGTTAGAAGTTTCGCTCCTCCGATATTATCAATATTATCGCCTCAAAAAGACTCTTCAACTTTTAGACTCTTCGACTTTTTAAAAAAACATTATGGAACATCCATTATTTGTATACAATACGCTCACTCGCCGCAAGGAGCACTTCGTGCCTCTCAATGAGGGGTCGGTGGGTATGTATGTTTGCGGTCCTACCGTATACGGCGATCCACACCTGGGCCACACTCGCCCTGCCATCACTTTCGATGTGCTGTTTCGCTACTTGAAGTCGCTTGGCTATAAGGTACGCTATGTGCGCAACATCACCGATGTGGGCCACCTTGAGCACGATGCCGACGAAGGCGACGATAAGATTGAAAAGAAAGCACGACTCGAACAACTCGAGCCTATGGAGATTGCACAATACTATACCAACCGCTATCATGCGGCTATGGACCAGCTGAATGTGCTTCCTCCAAGCATTGAGCCACACGCCACTGGCCACATCATTGAACAAGAAGAATTGGTGAAGGAAATCCTTGCCAACGGCTATGCTTATGAAAGCAATGGCAGCGTGTACTTCGATATCGAAAAGTATAACAAGGACCACCGCTATGGTGTGCTTTCGGGCCGCAACCTTGATGATGTAATCAACGCCAGCCGCCAACTCGACGGTGTGGGCGAGAAGCGCAACCAGGTTGACTTCGCTCTGTGGAAAAAGGCTTCACCTGAGCATATCATGCGTTGGCCATCGCCTTGGAGCGACGGTTTCCCCGGATGGCACTGCGAATGTACAGCTATGGGACGCAAGTATCTCGGTAGCCACTTCGATATTCACGGTGGCGGCATGGACCTCGTATTCCCTCATCACGAATGTGAAATCGCACAGGCTGTGGCATCGCAAGGCGACGATATGGTGCGCTACTGGATGCACAACAATATGATTACCATCAATGGTCAGAAGATGGGTAAATCGCTTGGCAACTTCATCACGCTCGCCCAATTCTTCAGCGGCGACCACCCAAGTCTTGACCAGGCCTACAGCCCAATGACTATCCGTTTCTTCATTCTGCAAGCTCACTATCGTGGCACCGTCGACTTCTCTAACGAAGCATTGAAGGCAGCTGAAAAGGCTTACGAGCGCATTATGGACGGATGGCATCGCCTCTGCGACCTGAAGGCTGCTGATGCCACTTCGGCTAAACTCGACAACTATCGTCAGCGCTGTGCCGATGCAATGAACGACGACTTGAATACGCCTAATGTGATTGCGGCTCTGTTCGACGCTTGCAAGGTGATTAACCAGGTGAACGACGGCAACGCTACAATGACTCAAGCCGATATCGATGAGCTGAAGAGTGTGTTCCAAACTTATCTCTTCGATGTGCTCGGCGTACGCGACGACTCGGCTGGCGATGCTGGCAGCGTGAACCTTGAGCCTTACCGCAAGGCTATCGACTTGCTGCTCGACATTCGCAAAACCGCGAAAGCAAACAAAGATTGGACTACTTCCGACCTCATCCGCAACAAGATGAACGAAGCCGGCTTCGATGTGAAGGACGCGAAGGATGGGTTCGAATGGAAAGTATAATCAACTCTTTATTAAGATATTAGAAGTTAGAGATTAGCTATTAGATTTCTGGGGTTACTATCTGTGGAACGGATTTTTCCAGATTCTCTGAGACTCTTAGAATTGCTAATGTCTAACTTCTAATTTCTAATTTCTAACATCTAACTTCTAACTTCTAATGTCTGTGGCTACAAATATGGTGTCGGTGGTGGTGCCTGTGTATAATGTGGACAGGTATCTTGAGCAGTGCTTGCGTAGTATTGCCGACCAGACTTATCCTCATCTTGAGGTGATTGTGGTGGACGATGGCAGTACCGACGACAGCGGGCAGATTGCCGATGCTTGGGCGCAGCGCGACGAGCGCTTCAGTGTGATTCATCAGCAGAATGGTGGACTCAGCGCAGCGCGCAATGCTGCTCTCGCCGTGGCCACTGGGCGCTATGTTACGTTTGTGGACAGCGACGACTTTATCGCTCCTCAGTTTGTGGAATCGCTGATGCGTGTGATGCATGAGAGCGGTGCACAGGCGGTGCTTGGCGGATGGCATGACTATGCCGACGGCAGTGCCGTGCCCGATGCCGATGGCGCTAAGGACTATGTGACTTTCAGTGCCACAGAAGCCACCGACCACATTCTTTATCAGCGCAGAGGACTCACACACTCGGCTTGGGGCCGGCTCTTCGCGATGGATGTGTTCCGCGATGTGCGCTTCCCCGAAGGCATGCTCTATGAAGACCTTGGTGTGCTGATGCCTGTGATGCAACACATCGACACTGTGGCCTACACACCTCAGCGCCTCTACTATTATCGCCAACGCCCAGGCAGCATCCTTGCCACATTCAATGCCCGTCGCGCCCATATACTCGACATTCTTGAAGACCTCGAACAGCGTGCGCCTCGCGAATTTCCACAGCATCTCAAGGCCATACGCAGCCGCTTGCTCAGCGCCTACTTCAATATGCTTCGACTTGCACCTCTCGGCGATGGCGAATTTACGGAACTGAAGGCGCGCAGTTGGCAGGGCATCAAGCGCTTACGCTGTGGTTGCTTCTTCGATGGCAATGTACGCCTGCGCAACAAACTGGCCATCGTCCTCTCCATCTTCGGCCGCCAAATCCTCACCCGCGCCATCCACCAATAGCCCCTCACGCTTTGTATGCCTCTGCGTGAATTCTGACACTGCGATAATCAAAAATCCATAGTCATAATGCACATTCTGGGATAAAAAAGAAGCTGCGTCAAATTGATGTATTCAGTTGACACAGCCTCTTTTGTTCTTCGTCTAATAAAGGCCTTTTGCCTCTGTGAATTTTACTGTGCGAGGATGAGATTGATGAGAGCGGTAACATCGGATACGTTCACGGTGCCGTTATCGTCGATGTCGCACACAGTGTCGCTGTAATCGGCGGTGCCGAGAATCTTGTTGACGAGGGCGGTAACATCACTCACATTCACAATGCCGTCGCCGTTCACGTCGCCTTTTACGCTTGGTGTGGGAGTGTCACCGTAAACGACCTTGATAACGGTGCTCGAGTTGGTTGTCACGCGGGTCTTATCGAGTGCCATGTAGGCATATCCGGGCTTGATGTAGTAAGCATCGCTCGGGTGATTGAATGTCTCGTTGTTGGGCACTCCGTAAATGTCGGGGTTGTACTTGTAGCCAACGTTCCACACGCCTATGGGAGCGATGTTCAGGGGTTCATCGTTCACGCCGGCAAGCACTGTCGCGGGTGCTGTGGGTGTTGACTGCGGGCGATACAGTTTCTGTACGCTCCATGTGTTCAGGTCATACCAGTCAACGAGCACACCATGGTTGGCAGGTGTGGCGGTTATGGGAGTAGCCTTGACTGTGAGAGAGCTCTCGTCATAGTCGCTCACGTTCCATGCCTTAAGGCCGCTCTTTTCCCAACCGACGGGGTGATCGATGGCGAGACAAGCCTTGTGGCCCGACATAGTCATGTAGAGATAAGCGTTGAGCTGCTCGCGCGGAGCCTTCTCGCTGGGACGGCTTGAGCCTGCTGGCAGTTTTGAGCGGTAAAAGTCGTAGTATTCCCATGGAACAAAGCAGTAGAACTGGCCGCCATTGTTGCCATAGAAGCTGTTGCCAAGCTCCCACTCGGTGTGCTTGATGTTGAAAATGAGTTCGGTAAGGCTCTTGCA
>JAKSMA010000082.1 GCA_024400895.1 Muribaculaceae bacterium
GGTATCAGTCGGCGTGGTGAGGACTGTGACAATCCATGGGGCAAAACCACAAAGAAGGGCGTAGTTCGCAAGATGTCGTCGTTGCTCGACTCTGCTGTGTTCCCTGGCGTGCAAGGTGGTCCTCTTGAGCATGTTATCGCAGCCAAGGCTGTGGCATTTGGCGAAGCACTCCAACCCGAATTTAAGACCTATGCTCAACAAGTGAAGACCAATGCTGCTGTAATGGCACAGGCATTCGTCGACAAGGGCTACAAGATTTGCTCTGGCGGCACAGAAAACCACTGTATGCTCATCGACCTGCGCACCAAGTTCCCAGAACTCACTGGTAAGGTGGCAGAAAACGCACTCGTGGCTGCCGACATCACCGTGAACAAGAATATGGTGCCTTACGACGACCGCAGTGCATTCCAGACTTCAGGTCTCCGCGTCGGTACTCCTGCAATGACAACCCGCGGTGCAAAGGAAGAATTGATGCCTGAAATCGTTGAACTCATCGACACCGTTCTTCAAAATCCAGAAAGTGCTGCCAACATCGCATCCGTACGCGAAAAAGTGAACAGCATCATGAAGGACTATCCAATGTTCGCATGGTAATCCACCCAAATAACGCATAACAAAAATCGGCAGAGTTTCACCATAAAACTCTGCCGTTTTTTTTTGCACCTACCCCACCAGTAATAGATATGCTCGTTGCAGCCCAACTATCAATAGGGTAACCCCTAAATGATTAAGAATTAAAACCATTAGTAAGAAATGAACGCAATGAAATATGACTGATGCCATCATCCGTATTTCCCGTCACATAAGGGGTCATCGAAATCACATATTTGGGATAATTATCTTTTATGTTTTTCAAATTTCCGAACTCACGTTTTCTGGTGGCATCATCAAGAATCAAATACGAAACTTGAACATATACGCGATTACCGTCGGATTTTGTGGCCACAAAATCAATTTCTCCAGCTCTCAACTGACCAACATTCACTTCATAGCCCATACGCACAAGTTGTTGAAAAACCACATTCTCTACCACTTTTTCAATGTCACCCTCACGAGTCACACCTGACAAAGCATTTCTCACACCATTATCTTCAAAGTAATACTTGTCGTTATTTTCAAAAAGTTTTTTTCCATGTATGTCATATCTGTGCACCTTTTGAATAAAATAGGCTTCGCAGAGGTGTGAAATATAGGCATTTATAGAAGTTGAGGAAACTTTCTCACCGGTTGAATTCATGAATTTGGCTATATTCGTAGTAGAAATAAGTTTTCCTGTATTGTCGGCTATATATTTGACCAGATTCTCAAGAAACACAACATTGCGGATTTCATTTCGCAACACCACATCCTTAAGCAACACAGTGCTGTAAATATCTCTTTGGTATTCTCTGACATCCTGCAAGGCCAGCCCTATTTTCTCCAAGCCTGGCAAACCACCAAACTCAAGATACTTTAATAACGACTCATCACTATCAGCCAACTGATGAAATTGCAAAAATTCCACGTAGCTTAATGATTGCACATAAATGTTTTTATACCGACCTCCTATCAATGTACTCAAATCACTACTGAGCATTTTTGCATTTGAACCTGTAATTACTACTTCAACACCAGGCTCTGAACAGAAACTTCGTACGCTTCGTTCAAACTCAGCCACATCTTGCACTTCATCAATCAGCACATAATTACACTTACCATCCACAAGACGACGGCCTACGTAATCGTTCAGATCTTGGTAGTTTCTTATATGGTCAAATTCCCGCAACTCTTTATCTATATAAATCACATGATTTGATTCATCCGACTCTTTATCGCTTTTCAACAAACGGAGAAGATAACTTTTACCTACACGACGCTGACCAGTGAGTACAACTATCAAATCTTTGCCAAAACACTTTTCAATTTTATCAATATATCTTTGTCTTCTTAATATTGCCATAACTTATGTTGAAAATTGATTCGTGCAAATGTAATACAAAAATTTCATTTATAAATAAGATTTTTACAAATATTGCTGAAATTTTATTTATAAGTTACATTTTTGACACAAATTGGCGCTATATAGATTTAGCTCTAATGCATTAGTCATGGTTTATTAGTGCTCGCTCTTGTCCCATGAAGGGATTGCATAGCGCTCACCAGTTTGGTCCACGAGGTATTTCTTCACCTTCTCGCCATAGCCCGGACGGGTAAATTCTGTTTTAAAATTGCCTGTCTTCTTCAGGAATTTACCGTCTTTCTCAGTCTTGCACAAGCCGTCGTTGTATTTCACAATCAGTTTTGTGGCAAGGTTGCGCCAAGCTGTGAGCATCTGCGCACCTTTCTCGTTACTGTATTTAGTGAGATTGGCCACTGCTTGCACTGGGCTCAACTCGTGCACTGCAAGCGCCTCTGCTTCAATTTTTGCTTGGTTTGCAAGGTAATCGGATTCGAGCGAATCGCGCACTTCGGCAAGTGTTGGCATCATCATGCTGTAGCGTGGATACACCATATTGCTCACCCAGTTGCAAACCCAAAAGGCGTTGTCCATCGAGAAAGTCACGGCATCGCAGCCTTCTTCCTTGTAGCACGCTGGCACATCGGTGTTGCAGCAATACACAGGAGTGAATGGCACCATGTTGCTGTCGTCGTTGGCAAACCACAGCACGCCGCCTACTTCGCGAGGCATCCATGCGCGCATCTGCCCTATCCACACAAAAGCGCTCTGCTGGGTGGAAATCGGGCGTTCGTTAAAGTATTTCTTGCCATCCACCTCAAAAGAAAGTGGCGTTGGACGATATGGGGCTTCATAAATGCCCTGCCCTGGATCGGCGTCAAGTGCCATCGGAGTACCTTCGTAGTGGTCGCGGAGCACATTCAGCACATCCTTTACGCCCAGTTTCTTGTTGGGTACCACCCACAGAGGCATTGGCTCAGCATTAGGGTCTTCGCCCATTGCGTAAGGCAGATATTTGCCGAAACCGTCGGCAAAATGATTAAAGAAACTCCATACGCGGGCTTCGCAATAACGCAACTTGCCAAAGTCGACAGGACTATAGGTGGCAGAGAAACTGAAATCGGCATCCTTGCCATTGAACCAGCCCTTTTCGCGAGCAAACTTGATACAGTTTTTGGAGAACATCACATTCTTCTTATCTTTCTGATCGAAAGTGCGGATGCGGGTGTGGTTGGCATGGCAACTGATGGCATTGTCGGGGATGCGAACAGCCACCCAAGCCACGCTCTTACTACCAGCGCCGCAGCCCACCATCTCCATAATCCACGCTTCATTCGGGTCGCAAATGGTGAACGACTCGCCTTCGCTGTTATAGCCATAGGTTTCAGCAATTGTAGTCATCACCTCAATGGCTTCGCGAGCTGTTTTTGAGCGTTGGAGTGCTACATTCATCAGCGAGCCATAGTTCATAATGCCTGTGGTGTCTTCAAGTTCGTGACGGCCGCCAAAAGTGGTTTCGCCAATGGTCACCTGCCATTCGTTCATATTGCCCACCACATTATAGGTGACTGGGGCTTCTGGAATCTCGCCATGATATTCACGGCTGTCGCGGTCATAAATCGGGCGCATCTCCCCTTTTTGGTGCTTTGCAGCAGGGAAATGATACATCGGATGGAATGTGCCATACGAATCACAACTATAGGTACACATTACCGAACCATCAACACTTGCTCCTTTACCCACGATAATACTCGTGCAAGCCACACTTTGAGCCGTTACAGCCAAAGCCGCCACAGCCACTGATAATATTCTTTTCATATCGTTGTTCATTTATTTTCCACAAAAATACAACAAAAATGCAAAATCACCACCACCCATCCCAAAGTTTTTTTGTGCAAAAAAAGTGCTAAAATGGCGCAGTAAAGTGTTGCAAAATTGGGGAAAAAATGAGTATATTTGTATACACAAGCAATAAACCATACTATACTAAATATCAATACATTATGTAACACAAAACGCATATTGAAAAATATCCAAACAAGCACAATTCATTAACCTATTAAATTCAAATTATTATGCAGTACAGCAAATGTTTTTTCACCATAAGAGAAGGGGAATACTTTTCAAAAACACTTCAAGTATACACGTATTGGCTTTACATAGCACGAGACTTGGAAAAATTCGCAAAACTATCTGAAGAAGAACTTGATAAGAATCATGAGGAAGAATATGAATACGAGACCATTGATTACGATGATTTCAGGCCTACAGAAGCAAGCACATTGTATAACATTACCGACTGCCAGAACCTTATCGAAGAAATCGATTCACCCACTTCTCGCCTTGAAGAGGTAGAGAAGAAAAAAGATTTAGCTGTGGCACAAGTGCTGACCGTATTCCGCCACATTTGTTTCAGATACGCTACCACATTAGGGGAAGGTGTGAGCAACAGCCAACACCTGGCGTTGAAAAAAATTGGCCAGTGGATTGCACGATACTACAAGCGCAACATGAGCAATTGGCTCTGTGCCACCCTCGCCGATTGCTTCTGTGATATTCGCGACTTCAGAAATGCAAAGAGATTTATACGAAGAATCGACAACACAAAAGACAAGGCCTATTCATACGTGACCGAAGTTATCAAACTGCGGACGAAACAGAAATCGTGGGCGCCCGAATTCATAGAACCAGACACTGAGTACATATTCAAGACACCACCAAAAAGACAACGCATCAATAACTGGAAGGATCACCTATCAACCTTTCTCGCTCAATTGGATACATCAGAAAGCCTACGCCTGAAACAGAGGTTCATTGGCCGCGACAAGGAACTACTGAAAGACAGACTCGATATGTTTAAGGAACGCACCACCATACCCATCTTGCGCGCTGAGTATTATCGAGTGATTGGCGATTTCGAAAAAGCCACACAATGGCTCAAAGAAGCGAGTGTTGTAACTAACTACGACCGCCTTTTTGTGGAAGAAATAAGAAAACGCATCAAAATGAAAGATACGATAATGCTTGAAGTGAGCTGCCGACCACAAAGAGCCATATCCTACTAAATGAAGAATGAAATCAAGAGAGTGTACGATTCCTCTGTACCGTCAACAGTAAAACTATCCTACACCCTCCATTTTCCAAAAGTGATTTTCTGGATAATGACCACGTGATTGGTGAACGATGGAAAAAAGGATGCGGGATTCTCGAAATGGGAATCCCGCATCTTTTTATTATAAGAATCAGATTAAAATCTAATATCTAATATCTAATTTCTAACTTCTAATTTCTAACTTCTAATTTCTAATATCTAACTTCTCAAATATTATTTCAAGCCGCGGAGGCGGAGAAGCGCGTCGGCATTAGGTTCTTTGCCGCGGAACTTCTTGTAGAGTGTCATAGCGTCTTCTGTGTCGCCTGGAGCAAGAATATAGTTCTTGTAGTCGGTAGCGGTTTGCACATTGAGAGGACCTTCTTCTTCGAAGCGATTCCAACCATCAGCTTCGAGCACTTGTGCCCAGAGGTAAGTGTAGTAGCCACAAGCATATTCGTCGCTGCCGAAGATGTGCTTGAAGTAAGGACTGCGATAGCGGTATTCAATGATTGAAGGCTTGCCCAATTTGCGTGACACATACTTTTCAAAGCCCTTCACGTCGATGTCGCCGCACCAGTCAATCTTGTGCCATTCGATATCGAGCAATGCTGCGCCCACCAATTCTGTGGTCATGAAACCTTGGTTGAATTTGCTTGATTCAATCAGTTTGTCCACAAGGTTCTGTGGAATCACTTCACCTGTCTTGTAGTGCTTAGCATAGTTCTTGAGCACTTCAGGCACGAGCAACCAGTGTTCGTTGAGTTGTGATGGCATTTCCACGATGTCGCGGTCGATGTTTGTTCCTTCAAGTCCCTTGTAAGGAGCCACGGTGAGCATGCCGTTGAGGGCGTGACCAAATTCGTGGAACACTGTTTCCACTTCGTCAAGAGTGAGGAGTGAAGGGAGGTCCTTAGTTGGAGCGGTGAAGCTACCCACATTGTAGATGATTGGGCGTTCGCTCTTGCCACCAAAATCGTAGGCCTGATTCATTTCCATCATCCATGCTCCCTGTGCCTTTACTGGGCGTGGGAAATAGTCGGTCATAAACACTGCCACGTGCTTGCCTTGAGCATCTTTCACGTCATATACGGTAACTTCAGGATTGTATTTTGGAGCCTTAGGCATCTTGGTGAATGTGAGGCCGTAGAGTTTGTTAGCCACCCAGAAAATACCGTTTTCCACCACATTTTCAAGTTTGAAATATGGGCGAACTTCATCTTCGCTGAAGTTGTATTTTTCCTTCTTCACCTTTTCTGCAAAGTAGTAGTAGTCCCAACCTTCAAGTTTGAAGTTGGCGCCGTGTGCGTCGGCATACTTTTGCATGTCGGCCACTTCTTCGTCCACCTTCTTCACTGCAGGTTTCCAGATGCTGAGCAAAAGGTCTTCAGCAGCATCGACGGTCTTTGCCATCACAGGGTCGACTGCATAGTCGGCGAACGTGTCGAAACCGAGCAATTTTGCCTTGCGCTGACGGAGCTTGAGAATTTCGTTTATGTTCTTGCTATTGTCGAATTCATTGCCACGGCTTGCAGTAGCCAAGTAGGTTTTGTACATTTCTTCGCGGAGCGAACGGTCGTCGGCACTGGTGAGCACATCGAGGCGAGTAGAAGCCGAAGCAGTGAACACCCACTTACCTGGCATACCCTTATCGGCAGCCATCTTTGCAGCGGCGTCGATAGTGGTTTTTGCCAAACCAGAGAGGCGAGCTTCATTGTCCACCAACACAAGGTTGTTGCCACTTTCGCTCATCACATTGTTCACAAATGAGAGGTGGCGGGTAGCCAATCGCGTGTTCATGCACTTCAAAGTGCCCTGGCCGGCAGCGCTGAGGAGAGCACCGTTGCGAACGAAGCGCTTGTAGTATTTCTCGGTCAAGCGGCGTTGAGCCTTGTCGAGGCCAAGTGCGTCGGCATTGTCGTGCACATCCTTGATGCGATTAAAGAGCTGAAGGTTCATATACACCTCGTCGCTGTGGGCAGTAATCATTGGCGAAAGTTTTTCTGCCAAAGCCTGCATTTCAGGGGTGGCGTCGCTCTCGTTGAGCGCCATAAACACATAGTTCACTTTGCTGAACACCTCGCCGCTCATGTCGAGAGCGAGAACAGTGTTTTCAAAATTTGGGCGAGCACGGTTTACAACGATAGCATTGATTTCCTCGTTGTGTTGCTTGATACCTTCTTCCAAAGCAGGGATGTAGTGCTCAATCTTGATTTCTTCAAATGGCGGAATTCCATACTGTGTGGTGTATGGAGCCAAGAATGGATTTTGCTGTTTCACAGTTTTCTTTTTTGCGCCTGCGGCTGGCATTGCTAAGCAGCACACAGCAAGCATTGATAAAATAAATTTGTTCATTATATATGAATTTGATGAATATTTCCTAATAAAAAAACTATCCCTATCCCCTATCGCTTCCACACAAACGTGGTGACGAGTGGATAATGGTCGCTTGAGCCCTCCTTGTCGCGGTGAATCTCCACGGCTTCCATGTCGCCACGATAGAGCACATGGTCGATTTTAAAGAAGAGCCGGTTGCTGTTGAAGGTGGTGGTGGGTCCGAAACCACACTTTACCCATGCATCGGTCATATCATTGCCCATAATCTTGCGGTAGGCATACGACATGGGCACATCGTTGAAATCGCCGCACACGATTACATTGGCATCGCTCTGGTTGATAATCTGACGGAGCAGAGTCGCCTCTTTCGCATGCTGACGGAAGGCTTTGTTCAATTTTGTCAAGAGCGTCATGCCAGCCTTTTTGGTTGCCTCCGACTTGTCTTTCGTTTTCAGTTTGGTGAGGTCGACATAGAATTGCCTATCGTCGCTTGACAGCGAAAGCGAATGAAGGTGGAGATTGAAAAACCTCACCTTATGGCCCGGAATGAGCACATCGAAAGCGCGTGCATAGAAGTGATAATTGTTCAGCGGGTCGTCGGGCGATGCGAAACCGTTTTTAATGGAATCGTCGACCACAGGCTGATACGGGTGCTTCGACAGAATCACCTGGTCGTGGTAGCCATGGTCGCGATATGGATACACTTTCTTCAGCGAATCCATAAATGCCAAATTGTTGAAATCGGCAGAAAGCGACGCCTCCTGAAGCAACACCACATCGGCATCCTGTGCCAGTATGTAGCGCGCCGTGGCCTGACCTGCCTTGAATTCCCTATCTTTGTCGCCATAGTATGCCAAATTGAAATTCGCCACATTAAAGGTCAATACCTTGAATTTTGTGGAGTCTTGCTGCGGAGTGAAAGTATGAGGAAACATGTTGAATGGACTCACCACGCTCACCGATGGCCACGATATAAGAATTGCCACCCACACAATGAGCGAACAACGCCAACGGCGAACAATCAGCCATACCAGTCCCACCATCACCTCCATAGCAAGAAGGAAAGGAAAAGCAAGCACTGCCACAGGTGCAAGTTTGCTTTTTTCGGGAGGTGTAGTACCCGAATATGCAGCATATATCATCACCACCGAAAGCACTACCGTGAACACGATAGCGACAATCTTCAGCATGTGACGCAAATATGTCTTTTTTTCGGGTTGCATATATTTATTTTTTTTCTGTTACGAAATATTTATTTCTTGCCTGATGCCCTGAATAGCGTGGCTTTTTCCTCTTCGGTCAAAGCTCCGTAGCCAGAGCGTTTCAGTTTGTCTAAAATCACGTCAATCTCTGCTTCCGTTGGAGCATTTGTTGCCGATTTTTTTGAAGCCGACTGTCGGCTCGAAGTGTCGCTTTGATAATGATACGACCTGCCACCAACCGGACCGCCAACACCTTTCTTGCAATTGCCTTTCACGAGGTTAGCCACCGAATCCACCATCTTGTTGAACCAGGATGTAATGTCGTGCCCCTTGCGCATTTGCCAACCATAGAGGAAACCTACGAGACCGCCACCCAAGTGTGCCAACTGGCCACCCAACTGGCCATCGCCGCTGCCAAGCACCATCAGCACCACCACAGCTATCGCCATCCATTTCAAGGACACTTGGCCGATAAACAGCAGACCTATGCGATAATCTGGAGCATACACCGCCATGGCTATCACAATGGCAAGCACTGAAGCAGAAGCCCCTATCAGGAATGCAAATTTACCAGCAAACACGGGCAAAACGGCATACCCTAAAAGATAGACCACAGCTCCACCCAAGCCTCCTAAAATGTAGAGCGCCACAAGCTGCTTGGAGTTGAAATATTCCATAAACAAGCGGCCCATCCAATAAATCCATAGCATATTGAACAGCACATGCAGCACTTCATAATGCGCAAACATGTAGGTGAACAGCGTCCATGGCCGATAGAGCAGCATCCGCAAATCAGAAGGCAATTCTATCCAAGTGAGCATTTCTGCACTGTTGCCGCCTGCAAAATACACAATAATAGCCAGCAGGCGTATCAACAGAAACACGCCCACATTGACAAACACCAAGCGCATCAGCGCATTGCTTGCCTTGTACTTGCTCAATATATCGCTACATCTCCTCACTCTTCCTAATCACGCCTCTGTGTCGCCACCAACGCACCAAC
>JAKSMA010000083.1 GCA_024400895.1 Muribaculaceae bacterium
AACCCAATGATGATTTATCCTGCTATCCACTACACTATGGGTGGTATCTGGGTTGACTATGAACTCCAAACCAGTGTTAAGGGTCTGTTCGCAATCGGTGAATGTAACTTCTCTGATCACGGTGCTAACCGCCTCGGTGCTTCTGCATTGATGCAAGGTTTGGCCGACGGTTACTTCGTATTGCCTTACACTATCCAAAACTACCTCAGCGACCAAATCCAAGTTCCTCGCTTCAGCACCGACGCTCCTGAATTCGTGGCTGCAGAAAAGGCTTGTATCGCTGAAGAAGAACGCTTGATGGCTATCGGCGGCAAGCGCTCTGTAGACTCAATCCACAAGGAATTGGGTAACATCCTTTGGGACTTTGTTGGCATGGGCCGCACTAAGGAAGGTTTGGAAAAAGCACTCGAAATGCTCAAGGCTCTCCGCAAAGAATTCAATACCAACCTCTACATCCCTGGAACAGTGGGTGAAGGTATGAACATCGAGCTCGACAAGGCATTCCGTCTGCAAGACTTCATCACCATGGGTGAACTTATCGCTTACGACGCGCTCAACCGCAACGAATCTTGTGGTGGTCACTTCCGTGAAGAATATCAAACTGAAGAAGGCGAAGCTAAGCGCGACGACGAAAACTTGTTCTACGTTTCTTGCTGGGACTACCAAGGCAGCGACGACAACGCTCCTAAGCTCATCAAGGAACCTCTCCACTACGAAGCAATCAAGGTTCAAACTCGTAACTACAAGTCATAATCCAACATTTAACTAAGAAAGGAAATTTACAATGGCAAATATGAAAGTAAATCTCAAGATCTGGCGTCAAGCAGATCCAAAGGCTCAAGGTGGTTTCGTAACTTATGAGAATGTTGAAACCGACAGCGACACCTCATTCCTCGAAACCCTCGATATCCTCAACGAAACCCTCGTTGAACAAGGTGAAGAGCCTGTAGTATTCGATCACGACTGCCGCGAAGGTATCTGCGGTATGTGCTCACTCTATATCAATGGTCACCCTCACGGCCCAGCAACTGGCGCTACCACTTGCCAGCTCTACATGCGCCGCTTCCAGGATGGCGAAACAATCACAGTAGAACCTTGGCGTTCTGCAGCATTCCCTGTAATCAAAGACCTTATGGTTGACCGCAACGCTTTCGACAAGATTCAACAAGCAGGTGGTTACGTAAGTTTCAACTGCGGTGGTGCTCAAGACGCTAACGCTCTTCCAATCTCTAAGGAAGTGGCCGACGAAGCTATGGACTCTGCTACTTGCGTAGGTTGTGGCGCTTGCGTTGCAGCTTGTAAGAACGGCTCTGCTATGCTCTTCGTTTCTGCTAAGGTGAGCCAATTCGCACTCCTCCCACAAGGCAAGACCGAGGCTAAGCGCCGCGTGAAAGCTATGGTGGCTAAGATGGATGAACTCGGTTTCGGTAACTGTACCAACACTGGTGCTTGCGCTGCTGAATGTCCTAAGAACATCAAGCTCAGCAACATCAGCCGCCTCAACCGCGAATTCCTCTGCGCTAAGGTGAGCGACTAATCCACATTGCTAATGCGAGCCTTCGGCATCACGCCCAAGGCAACACATTAATATAATAATCGGCTGGAGCCTCCAAAAAGCTCCAGCCGATTTCCTTTTTCATTCTTACTCAGTTTTTTCCATCATTTTCTCTGTACTAAAAGAAAATTCACTATATTTGCATATTGAAGAAAAAAATCATACAAATCCACACAACTATGAAGTACTACCTCACCAACAATGGCCAACAAAGTGGACCATTTGAGCTGCACGAATTGTTGCTCAACGGACTCAACGCACAATCTTACGTATGGAATGAAACAATGACCAACTGGGCACCGGCAATGCAAGTGCCAGAAGTGGCAGCACTCTTGCAACAACAAACACCCCCACCCCCTTACGGTCAACCATACCAGCAACCTGCATACGGCCAACCACAGCAGCCGTATCAACAACCTGCATACGGTCAGCCACAACCTGGTTATCAACAACCATACCAGCAACCATACCAGCAGCCAATGCGCGACCCAAAAGAAGTGGGATTCGTGGATGCGCTGAAAATTTGCTTCTCAAAGTATGTTGATTTCACAGGACGCGCACGCCGCTCCGAATACTGGTTTTTCGTTCTGTGGGAAATGATTTTCTCCGTAGTCACTTGCGGCTTTTCAGGCATAGTATTTTTTATTCCACTGTTGGCTGTGACTTTCCGTCGACTCCACGACACTGGCCGTAGCGGCTGGTGGTATGGCGGCGGCTTGATTGTCTGCGTCATATTTTACATATTTGCGCTCGTTGTAGGCATAACAGCGCAAACTCACAGCTTCGGCCATGGCTACTACAACCCCGGAATGGAAAGCACATTTGCGACACTAGGCATTTTCGCTGCCGTGTTCTTAATTGCGTTACTTGTATGGGGCATCACTTTGCTTGTATTCTGCGTGCAAGACTCTCAACCTGGCGACAACAAATACGGCCCTAACCCAAAATATTGATAGAATTCAACCACTAAACATAACAATCATGAAGTATTACATTACCAACAATGGCCAACAAAGTGGACCATTTGAGCTGCACGAATTGTTGCTCAACGGACTCAACGCACAATCATACGTGTGGAACGAAACCATGCCCAACTGGCAGACCGCCATGCAAGTGCCTGAAGTGGCGGCACTCTTGCAACAACCCCAAACACCCCCACCAGCATATGGTCAACCATACCAACAACAAGCATACGGCCAACCACAGCAGCCGTATCAACAATCTGCATACGGCCAACCACAACCTGGTTATCAACAGCCATACCAGCAGCAACCTCGCTCCATGGATTTCGGCGAAGCTATTAAGGTTTGCTTCAACAAATTCGCAGATTTCAATGGTCGTGCACGCCGCTCCGAATTTTGGTGGTTCCAACTGCTTTGCTACCTCGTGAGCTCTTTCACTTGTGGTTTCGCAGGAATTGTTTTTCTAATTCCCGTGCTATCCTCTGGAGCACGCCGCCTTCACGACACAGGACGAAGCGGATGGTGGCAATTGCTACAGTTCATCCCCATTGTGGGAATCATCATACTCATCATCTGGTGGGTAGAAGATAGCAACCCCAACCAAAACGAATACGGTCCAAATCCTAAATATTGACAAAGAATTTTTCATATCATTATATTCAGCTCCACAGCTCTTTTGGCTGTGGAGTTTTTTTGTAAGGAAATCGATATTTATGGAGGAAAAGTGGTATATTTGCAATTAGAAAACAACTGAATCACAACTGCATATGAAATACTTCCTTGTCAACAACGAGCAACAAAGTGGACCATTTGAGCTCGATGAACTGATAGAAAATGGGCTAAACGAGAATTCTTTCGTTTGGACGGAGTCGATGCCCGACTGGGCACCAGCCATGCAAGTACCAGAAGTGGCAGCACTATTGCCGCAGAAACAAATAGCGCCCTCAGGTTTCGAGCCTGTGGATAACGCAGCAACGCCCGCAACCAGCAAAAATGTGGGATGCATAGATGCGCTCAAAATCTGCTTCTCCAAATTTGCTGTTTTCGAAGGTCGCGCCCGCCGCTCGGAGTATTGGTGGTTTGCGCTGTGGTACTACGTCATTTCCTTCTTCACCTGCTGCTTGGGCAACTTGGTGCTTCTGATTCCCATGATTGCTGTCACCTTCCGCCGCATGCACGACACAGGACGTAGCGGATGGTGGGCAGGAGCCTACTGGGCAGCGAACATCCTGCTAATAGTGCTCACTGAATTAAGAATGGTCATCACCATTCCTCAAAGCATCATATCACCCACGGCAATGGCCGTAGTAACCATCACTATTGTAGTTTTTATTTTCGCATTGAGCGACTCCCAACCCGGCACAAACGAATACGGACCAAACCCAAAAGACTGACTTATATCAACCTCTAAAGCAAGGCGTATTTCGGTCGAAATCAGATAAACCCAGAAATTCATTAGAGCGTGACATTCGCTCTAATGGTCTTTCTGGGATAAAGTATGGGTAAAATAGGCATCTGCGAAAATTGGTCGGCGTATAATTTTGCCCATTCGCATAAAATGAGTAATTTTGAAAGCTAAAATAGATTTTAACTACAAGAACTCTATAACTAAATCAAAACTAAAAAATGATTTATCCAATTTTAACCCCAGAAGAAGCTGCCGAATACATCCAAGATGGTATGAATATCGGTGTTTCTGGTTTCACTATTCCTGGCAATGTTAAGGTGATTCCACCTGCAATTGCAAAAAAAGCTATCCGCGAACATGAAGCAGGCCGCGAATTTAAAGTAAACATCTACAGTGGTGCATCAACAAACGACTACACCGACGGTGAACTTTCTCGCGCTCACGCTCTCAACTATCGCACTCCTTATCAGTCACTTCCTGAAGTTCGCAACCGTATTAATGCTGGCGAAGTACACTACAACGACCGCCACTTGAGCGAACTCGCACAAGAATTCCGCTATGGCTATTACGGCAAGATGGATGTTGCGCTCATCGAAGCACAAAGCATCACCGACGATGGCGAAATCGTACTCGGTACAGCAGTTGGTAACTCTCCAACTTGGCTCCAAATCGCCGACAAAGTGATTATCGAGCTCAACGACCAAATTCCAGAATGCATCCAAGGTCTTCACGACTGCTACGTTCCACTCGACCCTCCTTGCCGTCGCGAAATTCCTATCTATACTGCACACGACCGCGCAGGTAAAATCACAGCACACGTCGATCCTAAGAAGGTGCTTGGCGTGGTAAAGACCAGCATGCCTCTCGGTATGCCTGGCAAGTTCACTCCAGTGGACGAACAAACTGCTATGATTGGTAAGAATGTGTGCGCATTCTTGGTTGACGAAATGAAGAATGGCCGTATGCCAAAAACATTCCTCCCAACCCAAGCACGCGTTGGTAACATTGCAAACGCTGTGCTCAACGCACTTGAAGAAAGCACCGAAATCCCACCATTCGAAATGTACACCGAAGTGATGCAAGACAGCGTGCTCGGTTTGCTCAAGAGTGGTCGTTGCAAGTTTGCAAGTACTTGCTCTCTCACCCTTTCTTCTGCAGCTATGGCCGACTTGTTTGAAAACATCGACACTCTTCACGACAAGATTGTTCTCCGCCCTGCAGAAATCAGCAACCACCCTGAAGTTATCCGTCGTATCGGCGTAGTGTCAATGAACACAGCAATCGAAGTCGACATCTTCGGTAATGTAAACTCTTCACACGTGAACGGTACTCGCTTGATGAATGGTATCGGTGGTAGTGGCGACTTCACTCGCAACGCTTACACCAGTATCTTCATGTGCCCATCTATCAAGAAGGACGACTGCATCAGCACTATCGTGCCTATGGTAACTCACGTGGACCACACTATCCACTCTGTCGACATCATCGTAACAGACCAAGGTGTTGCCGATCTCCGCTTCAAGGACCCATTGCAAGCTGCTGAAGAAATCATCGAAAAGGCTGCTCACCCAACCTATCGTCCATTGCTCCGCGAATATCTCGCAAAGGCAAAGGAAAATGGCGGTGGTCACATCTACCAAAGCCAAAAGTCGGCTCTCGAATTCCACCGTGCTCTCGTGGAAGAAGGCGACATGCGTAAAGCCAACTTCAACAAGTAATCCGATATTTCAATCTCGATACCTCGGAAGCCTCGCAACACCATGCGGGGCTTCCCTTTTTTTGCCACCTGCGCAAGCCTCACTCCACCACCTCGAATCCAAACTCCTAAATTCTAATTTCCAACATCTAATCACTAATTTCTAATCTCTATTTTCTATTTTTTTTGTAATTTTGGACATTCTACCCGACAACACTAATTAATAGAAATATAAGATGAAACGATTTTGCACCCTCATTCTGCTGGCGTTGCTGCTTGCGGCATTCGCACAGGCTGCACCAAAGTTGAAATTCCACGACGCCAAGCAGTTTACCCTGGTGGGCAAACTTATGCCTGGCACGCCCAATCCCTACCACCGCATCGACACGGTGAAGTACAAGGGATTTGACAAAAAAGAGCTCCTGCAGGTGCGCGAGTCGGCAGGCATGTCGATTGCGTTCAAAACCACCAGCCGCACCATAGCGGTGAAATGCCAGTATGGCGAAGTGGAATGGCCACAGAATAGCACCGGCATTGCTGCACATGGTTTCGACCTCTATATCAAGAAAGACGGCGCATGG
This sequence comes from Muribaculaceae bacterium, assembly GCA_024400895.1. GTDB lineage: Bacteria > Bacteroidota > Bacteroidia > Bacteroidales > Muribaculaceae > Sodaliphilus. The sequence goes on from JAKSMA010000083.1 coordinate 6,203, forward strand.
CGTTGGGCAGGCTCTGGCGCGCGTTCGCAAGAAACGCTCGACAAGGCGCAAAATTTGGTCACCGATATGGACGGAACAGAGCACGAATGCCTGCTCTATCTGCCGTTGTTTGCCGAAATCAATGCACTTGAAATCGGTGTTGATGAAGGTGCGAGCATTGAGGCGAGCCCCATACCGTTCCGCCACCGCATCGCAATTTTCGGTTCAAGTTACACCCACGGCACAAGCACCAGCCGTCCAGGCCTCACCTATCCAGCACAGTTGGCACGCCTCACTGGATTGCAACTCCTCGGCCTCGGGTGCAGCGGCCACAGCAAACTCCAGCCCTATTTTGCTGAAGCACTTGCCGATGTGGAAGCCGACGCCTTCATCTTCGACAGTTTCTCTAATCCGAGCGCGAAGGAAATCAAGGAGCGTCTCTTCCCATTCATCGAGCGCATTCAGAAGGCGCACCCTGGCAAACCGCTCATCTTCCAGCAAACCATCACACGCGAATATCGCACCTTCAACACTGCACGCGACAAGTTTGAAGCCGAAAAGATTGCAATGGCAGAGCAACTGATGGCAGAAGCCGTGAAAAAGTATAAGGATGCGTATTTCATCCATCCAAACGCCACTGCCGACGACCATGAATCGTCGGTCGACGGTGTGCACCCTACTAACTATGGCTACACCCTCTGGGCAAAATCCATCGCTCCCGAAATCGTGGCCATCCTTGCAAAATACGGCATCAAATAACACCTGAAACGGAAATACCGAGTAGCATCGGAGTTTCCGAAAAGATATCATCAAATAGCGGAGGCGGATTCTAACCAAAAAAAGAATCCGCCTCCGCTTATATTTTAGATGTTTGTGTCGGCTTATCTGCGACGCTTGCCACCACGCTTGCGCTCTGCGGCACGTCGGGTAGAGTTGCCTCGCTTGCCGCGTTGCTGACGGCGCGATGCCTTGCCGCCCTCATATTCATCGCGGGCACGGTCTTTCTTACTCTCTGCAAACTGCATTCGCGATGCCTGCGTGATAGGCGCCTTGTCGATGCGGTGACTGCCAGCAGGATTATGCTCGTCGACCAGCACGAAGTCGAGTTGCTTCTTAATCAGGTCGGCTCGAGCCACCTGAATGGTGATATTGTCGCCCAACTGATATTTACGGTGAGTGCGACGGCCAATCAGGCAATAGTTCTTCTCATCAAATTCGTAGAAGTCGTCATCAAGGTCGCGAACTGGAATCATACCCTCACAGTGGGTTTCGTTCAGCTCCACATACAATCCCCATTCTGTCACACCAGAGATGTGCCCGTCGATTACTTCGCCCAAGCGCTCGCCCATAAATTCCACAGCCTTGTACTTGATGCTTGCACGCTCTGCATCGGCAGCGAGTTGCTCCTGTGCGCTCACGTGCTTACATTCATCCTCCAGCGCTGGCAGACTCACGCTACGGCCACCATCGGCATAGCGGTCGAGGAGGCGGTGCACCATCATGTCGGGATAGCGGCGGATTGGTGATGTGAAGTGTGTATAGTAGTCGAATGCCAAGCCGTAGTGACCCACATTGGTAGCCGAATAGGTGGCTTTCGCCATTGAGCGGATGGCCAAAATTGAGAGCATTTCCTCTTCTGGGCGTCCTTTCACTTCATCAAGCAGTGCATTGATGCTGCGGTTCACCTCTTTTGTGGTGCCGTTGGTCTTCACCTTGTAGCCGAAACGCGATGCGATGTCGGCGAAGTTCGACAATTTATCGGTGTTGGGCACATCGTGGATGCGGTACACAAACGCCTTTGCGTTTCTGCCCTTCTTCGCCTTTCCGATATGCTCTGCCACCTTCACATTGGCAAGCAGCATAAATTCCTCAATGAGCTTGTTGGCCTCTTTCGATACATGCATGTGCACGCCAATAGGCTTACCGTTCTCATCGATTTCAAACTTCATCTCTTCGCGGTTAAACGCCACTGCGCCATTTTCAAATCGCTGTGCACGCAATTTTTGGGCAAGGTGATGCAAAGTGAGAATTTCCTCTTTCAGGTCGCCTTCGCCAGTTTCTATCACCTCTTGCGCCTCTTCGTAAGAGAATCGGCGGTCGCTCTTAATCACAGTGTGGCAAATTTCGTAACCATGGATTTTTGCATCGTCGTCGAGTTCGAAAATCACCGAATGTGTGAGTTTTTCCTCATCGGGGCGCAGTGAGCAAATAAAATTGCAGAGACGCTCTGGAAGCATAGGCACGTCGCGGTCGACCAGATACACTGATGTGTCGCTGCTCTTAGCCTCTTTTTCATTCCCGCTGCCAGGGGTTACATAGTGGGTGACATCGGCAATATGCACACCCACTTCCCAGTGCCCGTTATCAAGGCGCTGGATAGAGAGCGCATCGTCGAAGTCCTTCGCGTCGGCAGGGTCGATGGTGAAAGTGGTCACGCCACGCATATCGCGGCGGCGCGCAATCTCCTCTTCGCTGATTTCTGCGCTTATCTTGTTGGCAGCCTTCTCCACATTCTGTGGATATTTGTATGGCAAGCCAAACTCAGCCATAATCGCATTGATTTCGGCATTGTTGCTGCCAGCCTCGCCAAGCACGTCAATCACTTCACCGATAGGGCTGTTGGCATCTTCTGGCCACTCGATGATTTTCACCACCACTTTGTCGCCAGTCTTGCCGCCCATCGTTTTGTCGGAAGGAATGAAGATGTCGGTAGCCAAAAATTTGCTGTCGGTCGACAGCATCGAAAAGTATTTCTTCACTTGCAGTGTGCCGGTAAACACCTGCTCCTTGCGTTCAAGAATCTTGATAACCTCAGCTTCAGGCTCCATGCCCTCGCGCGCAGCACTGATATGCACCAGCACACGGTCGCCATTGAGCGCATGCATAGAGTTGCGCTCAGCCACGAAAATTGGTTTACCGTCGTCATTAGCAGTGTCCACACTGTTCTTGCCATTGCTGCGGCGAATGAAAATGCCCTCCTCCACAGCCGAGCGCATCATCGCTTTAAAGCGGCCGGGAGTCACTTCGTTCAGGAAGCCGTCGATATGCAGTTCCTCAAGCAGTTCCACTACCAGAGCGCGTTGGCGAGGGGTGTTTGCCCCAACCTGTGCCGACACTTGTTTGTAATTGTAAGGGATGTTGTCTTCGGTATTAAAAAAGTTAATCACCTTATCGTGGAGCTCCCTACGCTCCATTTTGTAGGATTTCAATTTATCTTTCTTTGCCATAATATTGCAAATTTGGAAGTTGCCATAACCTCGGCAACTTATTATTTTCCGCAAAATTACACATTTTTCACGAACCACCCAACACCTCCCCCACATATCGACCACTTTTCCCCAACTTCCGACCACTACCGCCAAATGTAGCCAAAAGG
>JAKSMA010000084.1 GCA_024400895.1 Muribaculaceae bacterium
TCAAAGTTTCTTGTTGCTTTTGGAGGTCTTGTTGAGCAGTTTGAGAGAAGTCTTGCAGACGAGTCTAGAGGTCTTGAGCTTCCTTAGCCTTAGCTTCGATAGTTGCTTGAGCAGCTTTAGCTTTTTCAAGTTCATCAAGTTCTTGGCTCTTCTTTTGAAGTTCGTCTTGGAGCGCCTTTCCTTGTTGTTGATACTTGTCGCTTGCAGCCTTGAGGGTGTTTTGAGCAGTAGCAGTTTCAGGCATTACTTGGAAAATTTCAGCAGGATTAACCATACCAAACTTCACAGCAGATTGAGCTGAAAGCATCATTGGAGCAGCAACAAGCGCTGCGAGGATAAATTTCTTTAACATAGTGTTTAAAAATGAGTTATTTAGTTTATAATTTTTATATCCGTATCTCTCTGATGTGTCATCACCTTGAGGCCGACACATATTTAAAATTAATAGCCTAACTTAGCGATTACTTCGTCGGTGACATCGATACGTGGCGACACATACATAGCACCTTGAATCGATGCACGGTCGAATATCACTTGGTAGCCTTTTTCTTCACACACCTTTTTGCAAGCTGCATAAATGTCGTCTTGGATAGGCTTGATGAGCGATTGTTGCTTTTTGTAGAGTTCGCCTTGTGGACCGAAGTATTTATACTTCAGTTGAGAGGCTTCCTTCTCTTTAGCCACAATTTCGGCTTCTTTTTTCTTCTTTTGTTCGTCGGTGAGGAAAACCATGTCGGCCTGATAGTTCTTATACATTGTGTCAGCCTCCTTTTCCAGGGTTTCCACTTCGCGTTGCCAACGCTGTGAAATTTGGTTCAACTGCTCGTTAGCCATCTCGTAGTTAGGGATTTTCTTCAAAATGTATTCCTGATCGATGAAGGCAAACTTTTGTGCAGAAGCTGTAGCCACGAAAGCGGCCACCGCGATAAAGAGCATTACAATTTTTTTCATCATAATTTTCGTTTTTATGTTGATTAATTCGTGAATTCTGTGAGGTTAGACTCCAAGAAAGACAAATAGTTTATTTCTTCTGTTGGTTTTGAGTTCTTTATTAGAATTCCTGACCGAGCACGAAGTGGAAGTTGCTGCCACCCTTGGTGCCAAACACCTTGTCGAAACCGTAACCCCAGTCAATACCCATCATACCGAGCATTGGGAGGAAGATGCGCACACCCACACCAGCAGAGCGCTTGAGGTCGAATGGCGAGAAGCGGCTCACACTGGTCCATGCATTACCTGCTTCAACGAATGCCAATGGATAGATAGTGGCACTTGGAGAGAGCATCAATAGGAAGTGAAGTTCCATCAAGAAGCGAGTGTAGGCGTAACCGTCGCTACCATAAGGGGTGAACTGACCATTGTCGTAACCACGTAATGCGATGGTTTCGGTTGCATAGGTGTAGCTACCCGACATACCATCACCACCAACGTAGAATGTTTCGAATGGTGATTTGATGTACTTGTTCCAGCTACCGAGCAGACCGATGTCGGCACGTGTCATGAGCACGAGGGTCCAACGTCCGTCGGGATCGGTGAGTGGAGTGTAGGTACGAGCCTGGAATTTGAGTTTCCAGTATTCAATCCATTTGTAGAGTTCTTTCTTCGATGCTTCATCGGTGGCTTCCGAGAGAGCCTTCCAGTTTTTCTTGCCGAAGAGGCTTGCTGGAGGTGTGCAGTGGAAACTGAGCGAGAAGCTACTACCACGGCGGGTGTAGAGTGGGTTATCGATACTGTTACGAGCGATGGTCAAGCCAAACACGAGAGAGTTGGATGTACCATTGTTCATGTAGTAGAGATATTCCCAGTTCTTGAGGCTATACCATTGGTAACCGAGTTCGGCAGTGAGAGTGAAGTAGTCGTCCGGCCATTTCAAACGCTTACCGAAGCCGACGGTCACACCACCCATCTGGAGGTATTTATTTGGGTCGTAAGCATCTTCATAGTAGTTGTTGTAGCCATAGTTGCCATAGCCGTAGTTGCGACCTGAATAGTAGTTGTTGTAGTAGTTCAACATACCATTCTGATAAAGCGTGTTGTAGTAACTTGAGTTGATACCGGTCTGGCGGCTATAGAATGCCGACACACTCAAAGAGTTTGGACGCTTACCACCAAACCATGGGTCGAGGAACGACACGCTATATGATTGGTAATACTTAGCATTGGTTTGAGCACTGATGGTGAATGTCTGTCCCTCACCTTGTGGGATAATGCCCTTGAATGATGATGGGTGGAAGAGATTCTGAATGGAGAAGTTGGTGAACTTCAAACTCAGCTTACCGATAATACCGGTTTGACCCCAACCAGCAGAGAATTCAATCTGGTCGTTGGCTTTCGACTCAAGACCGAGGATAATGTCGACCGTACCGTTTTCTTCGTTAGGCTCAGGGCGAATGTCCATTTTTTCAGGGTCGAAGTGACCAGTCTGTGCAATTTCACGAGCCGAACGCATCAAGTCGCTCTTCGAGAAAAGGTCACCAGGGCGAACACGCAATTCGCGGCGAATCACCTTTTCATATAGTCGGTCGTTACCGTTAATCACCACGCGGTTGATAGTGGCTTGCTTACCTTCGAACAGACGCATTTCAAGTGCTATAGAGTCGCCTTCCACATGGGTTTCCACTGGCAGAATCTGCGCGAAGAGGTAACCCTTGTCGAGATAGAGATTCGAAACAGCGTCGTCGTCGGTGCTCAAGCGCTTGTTGAGCTTCTTTTGGTTGTAGACTTGACCTTTTTCCATACCAAGCACATTCTCAAGGAATTCGGTTGGATACACGGTGTTACCCACCCAGTTGATGCCAGAAATATAATATTTCTTTCCTTCTTCAACTCGCAAGTACACATCCACCTTCTTTTCGTCGAAGCTGACCACACTGTCGGCAACGATGCGAGCATCGCGATAACCTAATTCGTTGTATTTTTCGATAATGCGACTTTTATCTTCTTCATAGTCGGTGGCTACGAACTTCTTCTGGCTAAACCATTTTTTGAAGTTGAAGAAACCAGTTTCGTTGGTTTTCTTCATGGCACCTTTAATCTTGCCATCGCTCAGCACTTCGTTGCCCTCGATATAGATTTTGTGCACACCAATCTTAGAGTGCTTGTCGACCACGATGTCAACAATCACTTCGTTCTTCTTGCTGAGGTCTTCCTTTTGAACAACCTCCACAGTGGCCTTGTCGAAGCCCTTGTCGGCAAAATACTTCTGCACGATAATCTTCACACGGTCGGCAATGTTAGGAGTCATCTGGTTGCCGGGGGTAAGGCCCAAACGCTCGCTCACATCCTTCTTTTCATTACCCTTCACGCCGATATAGTTCACCTGTGAAATACGTGGTTGCTGTTGAAGCACAAATTCGAGCCAGGCCTTGTCGCCATACACCTTTTCCACCTTGATTTGCACCTTGGAGAAAAGGCCCTGACGCCAAAAGCGTTTAGCAGCATTCTTGAGGTCGTCGCCGGGGATTTCCACGCGTTGTCCAATAGAGAGACCAGAATAGCCAATGATGATGTAATCTTCATAGTTATCAACACCAGTCACCTTAATCCCGGCAATCTCATATTTAGGATGATGGCCGGAGAACACCACTTTCGGATTGAAGATTGTGTCGTTTTTAGTGTATGTTTCTTGCGCTTTTACACTTGTGGCAAGCGAAAGAAGAGCTACGAGAAGTAGGAGTGCTTTATATCGCATATCGTTAATATTATTCTTTATCGTTAGTCACCTGTTCGCTGGTTTTACCATAGCGGCGTTCGCGGCGTTGGTATTCAATAATGGCTTCAAGAAAATCATCTTTCGTGAAGTCGGGCCACAGAACAGGGGTAAAATAGAGTTCACTATAAGCAATTTGCCACAGCAGATAGTTGCTGATGCGCAAATCGCCAGCCGTACGGATAAGCAGGTCGGGGTCGGGCATGTAGGAAGTGGACAGATGAGAGGAAACCACGGCGTCGTCGATATCAGCCACATCAAGTTTGCCATCTTTCACCTCACTTGCGATGCTGCGTACAGCCTCCACAATTTCCCAGCGAGAAGAGTAGCTCAGTGCCAAGCACACTTCCATTCCAGTGCAGTGGGCGGTGTCGTCCATACACTTTTGTAGTCGCGTGCGGGCAAATTCTGGCATACGCTCCATGTCGCCAATAGCAGTAAGACGCACATTCTTCTCGATGAGTTCTGGCGTTTCTTTTTCGATGGACGTAACCACCAAATGCATCAATGCATCCACCTCCATTTGTGGGCGGTTCCAGTTTTCGGTAGAGAATGTGTAGAGCGTGAGGAATTCTACGCCCAAATCGTTGGCCACCTCAGTGATGTTGTGCACAGTGGGCACACCATTTTCGTGACCGAACGAGCGTATCATTCCACGCTGCTTCGCCCATCGTCCATTTCCATCCATAATGATGGCCACATGGCGTGGGATTCTTGTCTTGTCTATTTTTTCAATCAGCGACACTGCTTATATATATAATGTATATTATATTTCTTCTTTATTAAAAAACGCTTCGCATCATTCCACATAATGGCACTTGGTGCAACGCTTACTGAATTCGTAAGTGACGGTAAACATTGCAGCCGAATACCAGTCGGTGTTTTTGGCAAAACCGTGCTTGATGCGATAAAGGTCGCTCAATCCGTCGATTCGGTCGCCAAACGCCTTGCGCATGGTGAATTCGAAACCGAGATTGATGCGTTCCTTCAGTTGATATTTCACTCCCACACCCATTGGAATGTTCACAGAAAGATGTGTGCCATTCATAAACGATGTGGATGCGCCGATACCCACCACCATATATGGGGTGAGGCGGCTGTAGTTTTTGTATTTTGCGCCGATGCCATAATTGAAGAAGTTGAACTCGGCCTGTGCGCCCAAGTCGACGAGATGAGAAGTGAATTCGTAATGCTCACCATCGGGAAATTTGCTTGCACAGTCGTTGCTGTTGCCACTAAGCGAAGCATAGAGCAAGTTGGCTTTGAAAGCAATACGGCTATTCATATTGTAGCGGAACACGCCACCGCCCACAATGCCAGGGTGCTTATACATGTTGCCGCCGCTGATGTCGCCCAAATAGCCACTCACGCCCAACGCAGGACCCACTTCGTAGCGGTACTCCTGTGCTGCAGCCGAAAGTGCCACAAGCGCCATTGCCAATATTGCTAAAATCTTCTTCATTTATGGATTTTGTAAATTATCTTTTCTGATAATGATTAGTAGAGCGGTTTGAAAGTGAGTTGATTAATCACGCCCTTCCAAATGCTGTTGAGCAATTCACCACTTGAATTCTTACCACCAACAAGGTAGATGTATGGGCATTGCCATTCGGTGACAGGCTGTATTGGAGCCTGTGCGCGAACTTTATTGCGCTGTTCTTCAACCACGAAGGTTTGAGCGCCCACAAAGAGTGGCATATAAGATGGCAGTTGAAGTTGTTTGCCACCAGAGCTCCAAGTGATACCCTGATTGTAGGAAACGTAAGTGGTGCGATTCATAGCGCCCTCTGCATTGCGGCCACCGAGCACAATCCAAGTGGCGCGCTTAGTGAGGCGATGTGTCACGCTGTCGTTGTTAAACGAGGTGTACGACACCAGTGATGCGCCTTCAAGAGCTGGCAGTGGAGATGCAGCGTTTTCATTGTCGATACGAGCCCATGATTTGCCATCGTAGCCCCAAACGCCATTCACCACTTTTCCGTCTTTATTCACACCACCCACGAGCATGCCTTGTTGGCTGTCGGTCCAAGAGTTGTTGGCCATCACAAATTCAGATGAGCCTACGACTGGGAAATCAGCTTCCACAGCCATTGGAGTGTAACTGCCACGGGGGTATTCGTCGTGCTTGTATGTGCTACCATCTTTCAGCACGCCAAGCAACTTGCTGCCATGAGCACCCTTGATGCTATACCATGCCATACCACAACTGGTCCAAGTGGCGCCCTCATCGGTGCTCTTATAGAGCTGGCCTGCATTTGAAAGAATATAGAAAGCATCATCTGATGCGGTGAATGAACTTACATTTGGAACGAAATCGAATGCCACAGTCTTCTTTTCCCAAGTGCCTTGGCCGGGGTTGGTTGCAGAAGACATGATGTAGCCGTAAGTGTCGGCCACGAGGCAGAAGTATTTACCGTTTTGAGCTACGCTCTTCTCATCCTTTGGCGCACCGCTGGTGTTAGGAAGGTCGCGGCGAGCACGTTGGTCCCAGAAGAGTGAGTCTGGTTTCATTTTGTGAACATTCACACTCACATTGTAGGTGCGAACCACCTTACCGTCTTGCGAAGTCACTTCCAGTTCCACATTGCTGGTGAAGTCGATACTGTCTTTAGTTTCGCTTGAGTATTCCACTTCCTTCTTTTCCATCCACTTGCTTTCCTTCACCTTAAACACGGCCTTGCCTACAGATGAAGGGAAAGTGACCGACACGGTGAGGTGCGACACATCTGTGCCCTTAGGCAGAGAGTCGGCATTGTAGATAAGATTTCTATCTTGGTCGATGGAGAAGAACACAGAATCAAGGTTGTAAAGCACCTTGTTGTTGGTGCCTAATTTAAAATCCGATACCAAAGTTGAGGTATAACTGTTGGTCGAAAAAGATGTTTGAGACTGAGGTTCATCTTTCGAGGAATTACACGAAGTGATGGCCAATGACAGGAGCATGGCCAGCAACATGAATATTGAATATTTTTTGTTCATCTAATTGAGTTTGCTTTGAAAGTACAAATTTACAACAAATTCATCAAAAAACGGGACTATTTTGCGCTTTTTTATATAATAACACGCGCGAGTCCACAATTTTGAGCATGTAAAATTAATATTTAAGTGGCAAACAACTCCCACAAATTAAGATATTATGAGAGTATCGGCGCATTTTTACACCTTTTTAACGAGTTTTGCCCGCTATGCACGATTTTTTAGCACTCCGCCACCTCGTCACATAGCAAAAACTCGAAACAAGAATGGATGGTGCCACCGTCTTTTGCGAAAATTTGTTTTGCTAAAGAATTTACACTACATTTGTAACACGCAACAACTATGACTACAAACCATATCATATCAGAGCTGAAGACCCAACTTCAGAAATACTACGACCAGCGCGAAGCCACTGCTCTGGTGCGCATCGTGGTGGAAGAAGTGCTTCACTACAGTCAGGTGGATGTGCTTTTGCGAGGCGACTTTGAGCAAGACGATGTGTTCGTCGACCATATGCGCGACATCGTGAAGCGCCTCTGTGGCGGAGAGCCCATCCAATATATCCTTGGCCACACCACTTTTCACGGCCACGAATTCAAAGTCACACCCGCCACACTCATCCCCCGCCCCGAAACCGAACAACTCGTCGACATGATAGTGGACGAGGCCGACGGCAAAGCCGACTTGAACGTGCTCGACATAGGCACCGGTAGTGGTTGCATCGCCATATCACTGGCATTAGCACTAAAGTGGCCTTCAGTGGAAGCTGTCGACATCTCGGAAGATGCACTGAAAGTGGCTGCTGAAAATGCCAAGGCGCTCAAAGCGAAAGTGAAATTCACCCACACCGATATTCTTCTCGCCACACCTCGGAGCGAAAGCCTCGACATCGTGGTGAGCAACCCTCCCTATGTATGCGACAGCGAACGCGACGGCATGGAACGCAATGTGCTGGAACACGAGCCAGCCACAGCCCTATTCGTGCCAGATGCCGATCCGCTGCTTTTCTACCGTGCCATTGCCATCTATGCCGAAAAGGCTTTGAGGCCTGGCGGGTGCATCTATTTTGAAATCAACCGCCGATTCGGAAAAGAAACTTGCCAACTGCTGGAGCAACATGGCTTTGAAGCAGCACAAGTGATTGCCGACCAATTCGGGAACCCTCGCTTTGTGAAAGCGCAAAAAAGCGACTATTAATCGATATTATATTCGCACGAAAACTATTTTTTTATTTATATTTGCATCTACCAACTGCAAAACTCATGAATTCTGCCAGCGACATCCGCCCAAATCCATTCGTTAGAGTCTTCCGATTCTACCGCGACGGCTTTCGCAACATGACCGTTGGACGTACGCTGTGGCTTATCATAGCCATCAAGGTGGTGGTGTTTTTCCTGATTCTCCGATGGCTTCTTTTTCCAAATTTCCTTAATGGGAAAGCCACCGACGACGAAGGCAAGGCTGAATACGTGAGAGAGCAACTAACCAACAGATAACGAAACTATTATCAAGATATGGAAGAACTAACCACCGTAGTTGACTGGTCGCGTGCGCAATTTGCGCTCACCGCCATATACCATTGGCTTTTCGTGCCACTCACCCTTGGGCTCGGCATAATCATCGCCATTATGGAAACCATCTTTTATCGCAACCGCGACGAAAAATGGCTCGCAACCACAAAATTCTGGATGACACTGTTTGGCGTCAACTTTGCCATCGGTGTTGCCACTGGCATTATTCTTGAATTTGAGTTTGGCACCAACTGGTCGAACTATAGTTGGTTTGTTGGCGACATATTCGGCGCCCCACTTGCTGTGGAGGGTATCTTGGCATTCTTTATGGAATCCACGTTCATCGCAGTAATGTTTTTTGGTTGGAACCGCGTTTCGCCCAAGTTCCACCTCGCCGCCACATGGCTCACCGCTATCGGCGCCAGCCTCTCCGCATTGTGGATTTTGGTGGCCAACGCCTGGATGCAGCACCCTGTGGGCTGCACTTTCAACCCCGAAACCATGCGCAACGAAATGACAAGTTTCTGGGCTGTGGTTTCGTCGCCCATGGCAGTGAACAAAGTGTTTCATACAGTGGTGAGTGCATGGACACTCGGTGGGGTGTTTGTAGTGGGCGTATCGGGATGGATGCTCCTTCGCAAACGCAACATTGACCACTGCTACCGCAGTCTCAAAGTGGGCGCTTGGGTAGGCTTTGTGGGCATTGTCCTCACCGCCATCTCTGGCGACACGTCGGCAGTGGCTGTAGCAAAACATCAACCTATGAAACTCGCTGCTATGGAGGGACTTTACGATGGGCAGAACGGTCAGGAAATCGTGGCTTTCGGCATCCTTAACCCAGCAAAAACCGTCAGCAACAACGAAGACCCATACTTGATGAAAGTAGCCATTCCTTACGGGCTTTCTATCCTTGCCAACCACGACCCTCAATCGTTTGTGCCAGGCATCAACGACATCATCAGCGGCAAAGCGAAAGACCGCGACGGCAATGAAATCAACACCGTGCCATACACCGAACGCATGGGCCGAGGAAAACTTGCAAAAGAGGCCATCAGCGACCACAATATTGCAGTCAAAAAAGACGATAGGCTTGCCGTGGCAGAAGCCGACAAGGTGCTTGAGGAGAACTTCAAATACTTTGGTTACGGCTATCTCAACACCCCAGAAGAAGCCGTCCCAAATGTGCCACTCACATTCTACACCTTCCACCTGATGGTGAGCATCGGTGGATATTTAGCAGTGTTCCTTTTTGTGGCACTCGTGTTTGCCTACAAACGCAGGTGGCTCGAGCATGC
>JAKSMA010000085.1 GCA_024400895.1 Muribaculaceae bacterium
CAATGGCAACCCATTGGTGAAGCGCGCCACTAAGCACTGGTATCTGCCACTGAACGATTATCAGCAATGGCTCGAACAGTGGATTCTTGCAGAGCACAAGGAATGGCGCCCTAACGTGTATGGCCAATGCAAATCTTGGCTCGACGCCGACTTGCGTCCTCGTGCCGTGACACGCGACTTGAGCTGGGGTATCCCTGTGCCTGCCGAAGGCGGCGAAGGCAAGGTGCTCTATGTGTGGTTTGATGCTCCTATCGGCTACATCAGCAACACAAAAGAACTCTGCGACGCTCACCCCGAATTCGGCACTTGGCAAAAGTGGTGGCAAGACGACAGCACTCGCCTCATCCACTTCATCGGCAAGGACAACATCGTGTTCCACTGCATCGTGTTCCCATCGATGCTCAAGGCTCACGGCGACTACATCCTCCCCGACAATGTGCCTTCTAACGAATTCCTCAACCTTGAGGGCGACAAGATTTCTACCAGCCGCAATTGGGCAATCTGGCTCAACGAATACCTCGACGAGTTCCCTGGCAAGCAAGATGTGCTCCGCTATGTGCTCACTGCCAACGCTCCTGAAACTAAGGACAACGACTTCACTTGGCGCGACTACCAGGCTTGCAACAACAATGAACTCGTGGCTATCTTCGGCAATTTCGTGAACCGTGCCGTGGTGCTCACTCACAAATACTTCGACGGCGTGATTCCTGCTGCCGGCGAGCTCACCGACTACGACCGCGCCACTATCGACGAGTTCAAGAATGTGAAGGAAACTTTGAGCAACAACATTGAGCATTTCCACTTCCGCGAAGCACTTAAGGATGCTATGAACCTGGCTCGCATCGGCAACAAGTATCTCGCCGACACCGAACCTTGGAAGCTGGCAAAGACTGACATGAAGCGTGTGGAAACCATTATGAATGTATCGCTCCAAATCTGTGCCAACCTCGCCATCGCATTTGAGCCATTCCTCCCATTCAGCGCCGAAAAGCTACGTGGAATGCTCGGTATGGCTGAAGTGGAATGGAACAAACTTGGCCAACTCGACATCCTCGCTGCTGGTGCGAAGCTCGAAAAACCTGTCCTCCTCTTCGAAAAGATTGAAGACAGCGTGATTCAAGCACAACTCGACCGACTTGAAAAAATCAAGCAAGACAATATCATCGCCAACTATAAACCCGAGCCTGTGGGCAAGGAATGCACTTTCGACGATTTCGTGAAACTCGACATCCGCGTGGGCAAGGTGCTTGAATGCGAAAAGGTGAAGAAGGCCGACAAGTTGCTCCAGTTCAAAATCGACGATGGCATGGGCGGACGCACCATCGTGAGCGGTATCGCTAAATTCTACGAGCCTGCAGAACTCATTGGCAAGGAGGTGTGCTTCATCGCCAACTTCCCTCCACGCAAGCTCAAAGGCATCGAAAGCCAAGGCATGATTCTCAGCGCAGAAGATGCCGACGGCCGCCTCGTGGTCATCGGTCCACAAGGCGTGGTTAAGCCTGGCGTGAAAGTCGGCTAACCCCCGCTTTTTCTGAACACACCAAAATCTCATCATACCAAGGTCGTGCACTCGTCTGCACGGCCTTTTTTCTATAGAGTCAACAAATCTATAAAATCCAGAAAGCCTATAAAATCTCTAATTTCTATCATCTAATTTCTAATCTCTAATTAACTTCTTTTTTGTAACTTTGCACCCGCAATCCAACATAGTATATATGAACAACACCAATAATAACCGTCTTCAAGAGCTCGACACCGCGCCACTTGGCAAATTGCTGTGGAAATACAGCCTGCCTGCCGTGGTTGGCATCGTGGTAATGTCGATCTACAATATCATCGACCGCATCTTCATCGGGCAAGGCGTTGGACCCGACGCCATTGCCGGTCTCGCCATCACATTCCCCGTGATGAACGTCAGCGTCGCATTTGGCGTGCTTATCGGAGCCGGCGCCAGTGCGCGTACGTCGATTTTGCTCGGCATGCAAGCCAAAGACAAAGCCGAACAAGTGCTCGGCAACAGTATGGTCATGACACTCGTGTTCGGCACATTCTATATCGCCATGTTTGCCATCTTCATGGACCCTGTGCTGCGCATGTTCGGTGCCAGCGACACATCCCTGCCCTACGCACACGACTTCATGCTCTACATCCTGCCAGGCCTCATGTTCAACAACATCACATTCTCGTTCAACAATGTGATGCGCGCCTCGGGCTATCCTACCAAGGCCATGATTACCATGTTTATCGGTGCCGGCCTCAACGTGATTCTCGCCCCCATCTTCATCTTCTGGTTCAAAATGGGCATCAAAGGTGCAGCCATAGCCACCGACATATCCATGGGCGTGTCGATGCTATTCGTGCTCGCACACTTCTTCAATAAAAACAACGAAATACACTTCAAAAGCGGCATCTACCGACTCCGTCGCGACATACTCATGCCCATCCTCGCCATCGGTGCAGCACCATGCATCGTCAATTCGGCAGGATGTGTCATCAACGCCGTTATCAACAACACCGTTTACCACTACGGAGGCGACCAGGCTGTGGCAGCCATCGGCATCTTCACCGCCGTGACTGGACTCGTGGTCACTTTCGTCATTGGAGTGTGCATGGGAATGCAGCCTATCGTGGGCTACAACTACGGAGCCAAGCGCTTCGACCGACTGATGCGCACATTCTGGATGTCGGCTGGCGTATGCACCATCGTGTGCACCATCGGTTGCCTCGTGTGCCAAATCTTCCCCGAAGCCATCTCACGCATGTTCACCAGCGACCCCTCCCTCATCGCAGCCAGTGCCACCACCTTGCGCCTCGCCACCGCCGCATTCTGGATAGCAGGCTTCCAGATGGTGGTCACCAACTTCTTCCAGTCGGTAGGCGAAGCAGGAAAGAGCATCTTCATGAGCCTGACGCGCCAAGTGCTCTTCATCATCCCCTTCCTCCTCATCCTGCCACAGTTCTGGAAAATCGACGGCGTATGGCTCGCCTTCCCATTCAGCGACCTTTGCTCCACCGTCACGGCTGCCCTGATGATGGTATGGCAAATCAAAAAAATCCGCCGATTAGAAAATAGAAATTAGATTTTAGAAATTAGAAAATAGATTTTAGATTTTCTGGGCTTTCTATATTTTAGACTTATGGACCTAAAAAAGGCCACAACTCTCATGAGTTGCGACCTTTAATTTGTGTCGGGGTGAGATGATTCGAACTTCCGACCTCCACGTCCCGAACGTGGCGCGCTAACCAACTGCGCTACACCCCGAGTGCCCTACTTTTCGTAAGACAAGTGCAAAGTTAGCATTTTTTTTCAAAGTCTAAAAGACCAAAATCTAATTTCTAACCGCTAACTGTCAAAATCTAAAATCTAATTTCTAACTTCTCTAATATCTAATTTCTTGGAAAAGATTGCCGATATAAGGAGTTTTTGTGTTAAATTTGCACCTTACAACGCATTAATAACACATCAATATGAATTTTTTCAGCAACAATAAAGATAAAAAAGAAGAAGTAGTAAAGGAATTGCCGGTGAAGCAAACCGGTTCGCTCAAGGAACGCATCGGCCGCATTAAGAAAAGTCGCTGGATACGCTTCGGTATCGTGTCGGCACTCTTCTTCGGCTGGGTGGCATGGCTCGGTAGCTGGTGGGTACTGATTTTCTGGTTCCTGCTTTTCGACATCTACATCACCAAGTTTGTGCCCTGGAACTGGTGGAAATTCTCCGAAAACCCTATCATCCGCACTGTGATGAGCTGGGTCGATGCCATCATGTATGCGCTCATTCTGGTGTATTTCCTCTTCCTCTTTGTTGGTCAGAACTACCAAATTCCATCATCATCGCTCGAAAAGACGCTCCTCACTGGCGACTATCTTTGGGTGAATAAGATGGTGTACGGCCCTCGCGTGCCTCAAACGCCACTCCACTTCCCTCTGGCGCAAAACACGCTCCCTGGCGGCTTCGACAGCTATATTGAATCGCCTCAGTGGGAATACCACCGCCTGAAGGGCGTACGCAATGTGGAACGTGGCGACATTGTGGTGTTTAACTTCCCTGCTGGCGACACCGTGGCTGTGAAGGTGCCTAACCCCGACTACTACAACCTGTGCTACAGCACTGGCCGCGAAGCAGTTTGGGCAAATCCATCGCAGTTCGGCGAGGTGAAATATCGTCCTGTTGACCGTCGCGACGCATACGTGAAGCGCTGCATCGGTCTGCCTGGCGAAACGCTGACCATGAAGAAGGGTATCGTGTATATCAATGGAAAGGCGCTCCCTGAACCAGAAAATATGCAGCGCAACTATATCATCGAAACCGATGGCACAGCACTCCCTGAAGACTTACTCGACGAGCTGAAAATCAGCAATGAGGCGCGCTCGATGGGTAGCGGCCAATCGCCTTACGGCAACGAACTCTGGTATGCTATGCCACTCACCAAGGCTGCAAAGAAGACTCTTGAATCGCAGAAATACGTGAAGCAGGTGCGCTTGCTCGAAATTGCCGAAAGCAACCCTATGGACTCTGTACTCACCTATCCGCTGGGCGTGAAGAAAAGTTGGACTCACAACGACTACGGTCCACTCTGGATTCCTAAGAAGGGCGCCACACTCAACCTCACTCTCGAAAAACTCCCTTATTACATTCGTTGCATCAAAAACTACGAAGGCAATCAGGTGGATGTGAAGGGTGGCAAAATCTACATCAACGGAAAGGAAGCGAAGACCTACACCTTCAAGATGGACTACTACTGGATGATGGGCGACAACCGCGACAATTCAAGCGACTCGCGCTACTGGGGCTTCGTGCCTGAAGACCACATCATCGGCCAACCAATGTTTGTAATCATCTCATTCGACCCCGACAAGCCTCTGCTCCAAAGCATCCGCTGGGACCGCATCTTCAAAAGCGCCAACCCCGATAAATAAGAGATTAGAAATTAGAAATTAGAGATTAGAAGTTAGAGATTAGAAGTTAGAGATTAGAAGTTAGATTTCCTTGAATTTCTATAATTCCTATAATTTCTATGCTAATAGACCAGTAGACTCACCGGCAATGCTTGAGAAAAACAAACCTATCATCATGGGCAGTATGGCAGCGGGCAGCGTCCGTTGCTATGCCGCCATGCTTCAAGCAGGAAAGGTGATTGTCGACCCCGACGAGCGCCGTCTGCCTCTGCGCCACAGCCACCACCGCTACTTGGTAGAAGGACCTAATGGTGTGCAGCGCCTCACCATCGCCCTCGAGGGCCGCACCAATGCCATGCCCGTGGCCATGAAGGATGTGCGCATCTCGGAGCACGGCAACTGGCGCCACCTTCACTGGGGCGCGCTCTACTCGGCCTACGGCAAGTCGCCCTACTTCGACTACATTGCCGACGACCTCCAAGCCATCATCGCGGGCAACCAAACCTCGCTGCTTGAATTCAACACGCAGTTGCAGAATTTAATCATCGACTTCCTCGACCTTCCCATCGAAATCGAAACCCACAGCATCGACGCCGATACACTGGCCACCGCCACCGACCTACGCGGCAAAATCGCAGGCAAAAAACCCGACACACTGCCCATAGCCGATGTCCCCTACTATCAAGTTTGGGCCACACGCCACGGCTTCCAACCCGGCCTCAGCATCCTCGACCTGCTCATGAGCACCGGCCGCGAATCCATCTACACCCTCATCAAAATGCTAAAATAGAAAAATTGAAGCAAGAAATTGGGATTAATATTAGAGTACTTATCCTCCATTTAAACTAATAATAATGAAATATTCCGAAGCGGTTAACGCAATAAAAAACAGCCATTTTACAAGGGCAATTTGAGGCAGCTAAAGGTGCAAACCGAATCCAATTAGCCCTTTATTATGCTATAGGAAAATATCTAACGAAAAAAACAAGAAATGGCGTATGGGGCGAGGGAGCACTTGCTTCTATCAGCGAACAACTACACAAAGAACTTCCGGGCCTACGTGGTTTTTCTGAAAATAGCCTGAAAAATATGCGTAAGTTCTACGAGGCATGGATTGTTCTTGACAACAACATCTCATCAGCGGATGATAATGGCAATTCGACAATCGCGATTGTCGAATTAAAAGAGACCCCAGATATTGTTGACATACACCAATCCATTGCAGTGCCTGTCGCTTCAGAATTTCCTATTGAAGACTTTTTTAGAGTGCCATTTACCCACCATGTAAGAATTATCGAAGGGGTGGAAGAATCACTTAATAGATATTATTACATTCATCGCACAGCAGAAGAACATCTGGCAGTAAGGAAGCTCCAACAACTTATCAAGGAAAAAGCCCATCTCCAACAAAGCGGAATGCCCAACAATTTTTCAAACACAATCAATACTCCCGCAGAAGCCCGTCGCGCTGTAGAAATGTTCAAAGATGAATATCTACTTGATTTTATCAACATTGAAGAAATTGACGCGCGAGACAAAATTGATGTAAATGAGCGAATTGTAGAACAACAAATTGTGCAAAATATCAAAAACTTCATCATGACTTTTGGGCGTGATTTTGCATTTATTGGCAATCAATATCACCTTGAAATTTATGGGGTGGAACAATTCCCCGATTTGTTGTTTTTTAACCGTGAATTGAATGCTATGGTAGTGGTAGAATTAAAACTTGGCACATTTAAAACATCGTACTTGGGACTGCTCTTTGGATATCTACAAATTCTTGACGATCATGTGCGTAAACCACATGAAAACCCTTCAATTGGCATAGTTCTTTGCCAATCGGCAAACCATTCCTACGCGGAATATGCGGTACGCGACTACACAAAACCTATGGGAGTTGCTACTTATAAAACACTTGATGATATGCCTGAAGATTTACGTAAAGCTCTGCCAGATGTACAGAAGATGATTGAAATAATAAATAAAAGATAACATTTCTAAAGTGTGTGAAAAGAGGGGCTCTTAGAAACTTTTTGACTCCTCTTCACTTTGTTCGGTGGTGGTAGAGTTCGAGGCTGTTGATGGCGTTTTGCCAAATGATGTAGCAGCCTGGACCTACAGCCGCCAACGGATTGATATAAGCACTCGACACCCAGATAGCGAACGCCGTGTTTTTCTGCCCTAATGCCTGACCGCCCTCCACTGTGCTACCAAAGAAATGGCCGATATTGCGCCCCACCGAAAACTGGATAACGCACAGCACGAAACTCACCACTGCAATGGTGCCAAGCAGCGACAGCGGGGCATTAGAATTCATGATATTGCGGAAGGTGATACCCGTCACGATAGAAAGCGAGCACCCCCAGAGATAAAACGAAAGGTCGGTTTTCGACGCTACCCACTGCTGCACCTTCGGCAAAAAGCATTTCACCAGATAGGCAAGCGCCATAGGCACCACCAGAATCACACACACTTTCCACATAATCATCAGAAACGCCGACACGAAACTCATCTCCACCTGCTGGTCAATGAGCGGGAAAAAGAGCGGAATCATGATGGCGGTGAGCAAATTCTACACAAAAGTGTAGGTGGTCATCGACTCCAGGCTGCCGCCCAGTTTCGCCGTCACCACGCTCGATGCCGCGGCACACGGTCCAATCACGCAAGCCAGAATACACTCCATCAGCACCAAGTCGTCGCCCGTTACATGGAAATACAGAATACACCCCACCAGCACAAGCACCATCACAATCTGCGTGATGCTAATCCACAAGTGCCACTTGGCAAGGCGCAGTTTTTTATAGTCAATTTTCAGAAAAGTGGTGAGCAGAATCACGAAAAGAAACCACGGAAGCACTGCATCAAACACCGGACTTGCCGCCTCCGAGAAACCGTCGAGCGCCGGAATCATCGAAAACAGGTAGTACAGCGACGCCCCGACCACAATAGCCGAAGGCAGCGTCCAATTCTTCAAAAATTCCAATATCGCTTTCATCATTCCGCAGGGTTTATTGTTTCTTCAGTTTGTGAAATCTCGCCTATGCTATCAGTTTCGGATTCGTGGAGGGAGGAGATGTAGTGGTGGAGGCGGCGGTAGAAGGGGTGGCGGGTGAGGGTGGCGGCCTCGCCGAGGATGATAAGCTTCATGCGGGCGCGGGTGATGGCCACGTTCATGCGACGAAGGTCGCGCAGGAAACCTATTTGCCCGTCGTCGTTTGCGCGTACGAGGCTGATGAGTATCACATCACGCTCCTGCCCCTGGAAACCGTCGACGGTGTTGACCGAAATCAAGTGTCGGTAGGGCTTGAAAAACTCGGTGGCGCGAATCATTTTGCGCAAAAACTGCACCTGTGCACGGTAGGGCGATATGATGCCCACATCAAGACGTTCGTCGAGCACATGTTCGCGACCGATTTTAGTGAAATAGTCCTGCAGGGTTTGCAGGGTGAGGATGGCTTCGTCTTTGTTGATACGCCCGAAACTCTCGCCCACGAATTGCTCCTTGAAGTCGCGGTCGCTGGTGTCAATCCACACCATCGGGGTGTCGAAATCGAGGATGCTGCGGTACTTCACATCGGGGGCACTCTGCACTTGCCCATGGTAGAACCACTCACTGGAAAAGCGCATAATCTCATCGTTCATGCGGTATTGCATCTTCAGCAACGTCACCACTTGCGGGTTGCTCTTCACGATGCGCTCCATAAGGGTTTGGTCGAGCCCGCCTTTCAGTGCCTCGATACTCTTCACTGTGGGCGGAAGTTGACAGTGGTCGCCAGCGAAAATCACACGATTGGCCTTGCGGATAGCAATCCAGCACGCTGCTTCAAGGGCTTGTGCCGCCTCATCGATGAAGAGGGTGGCAAATTTCATGCCGCTCAGCACACGGTTGGCGCTGCCTGCCAGGGTGCACGCAATCACACGGGCGCTACCGAAGAGCGAGGCATTGATGCGCACTTCAAGTTCGGTGGCCCGGCTTTTCAGGCGGTCGAGTTTATCGTGATAGCCATGGTCGCCACGTTTTCTGCGGCTCTGCATTTCGCGGATAGCCTTGCGCAGCGCCCAAAGGCTGGGATAGTCGGGGTGCGACTCAAAACGGCGTTCGTAGGTGAACGAAAGCATTTTGTCGTTCACTTTCGTGGGGTTGCCTATGCGCAGCACATCCACACCGCGGTCCACCAGTC